>DATKYB010000026.1 GCA_035528715.1 Nitrospinota bacterium
CCTTCAATCCTATATCTCCTTGCAATCATGAGGGCTTTCGTATAACCTTCAATCCTTTTTTTTCTTGGAAGGAGTTTTGTCTTATGGGATAAAGCAATCTTAGACCATTTTTGCTTCTTGAAATAACTTGCTATTCTATTGACCGTCTCTAAAGGTAATTCCCTCTTCATCTGATAAAAAATACCAGGCCTCATCATAAGATAGCTTAGAGAGGCTTCCCTAATACCGACCTTAAAAAGAGCATTAAATAAAGAGCTCAAGCCCTCTTCTGAGTCTGTAATATTTGGAAATATCGGATCTAACCTCACCTCCACTTGCAATCCTTTATCTTTTAATCGTTTTATATTTCCTATTCTCTGATCTGGAGAAGCAGCACCCGGCTCAAAAATTTCTTGGTAGCTCTTCTCCAATGAAACGAGTCCAATCTGGACGTAAATCTTATCCTTCCTCTTGCTAAATAAATGAATAAACTCATCAGGTATATAACCCTTTGTCAAGAAGGAGATCCCTATATCTCTCTCTAACAAGAACCTCATCAAATCAAAGGTCGTCTGTAGAATCTCTCCCTCAGGCTGAAAACAATCAGAAGAAGTATTAAAACAGATATATAAAGGTTTGGGTTTCTTTCTTCTTGGATTATCCAGATCGGCTTTGATTAACTCTCGAAGGTTATGATAGAGATGGATTGTCCCTTTTGGTGGTGCGCCTCTATACACATTAGCATAGCAATATACACAATAAAAACTGCAGCCTCGTGTTATATTGATTACCGGGACGTCATTGAGACATCCAAAACCTGCTGGTTTTAAGACCTTACTTTTCCTTTCTTCTTTTAATATCTTTATCAATCAATCACCGACCGAACAATTGATATTTCAACGTTTTCAATTGAAAACGTATTTATATTACAGTTTTCCCTACTTTTAGTCAATAAAAAATGTTTTTATTACTAAATATAAATTTAAATTTATAATAGTTTAAAAACCAGTTGTTTTAAAACATAACATTAATTATTTTTTCTCAAAAATGCGAAAAATTCCATTTTTTTACAATTTATCGCCTTTTTGTTTATTATTTTCATGAGCTCAGTGCAATCATTTATCCTAGTACTAAAACCTATTTTTTCTAATCTTAACTTAGTTTCGAGCAAAAAAAAGGGATAAATATCGCACCAAAGGATCGAAACAAGTTTTACATTTTGTATCTCCTCCCATCTCATCTCTATCCTTTGACCATTTCTTTTTACTCCTATGATCCCCCCATCGGTGGTAATTAATTTCCATGGAAGTCCTAAAAACCTTAACTGATCTCTTATGCCTGTAACAAAGATTATTAAAGAAACAAGAGACAAAAATATTACTGCTCCCTTTTTTTGAGATAAGGTTAGCAAAAACATTGCAATAGCAATCCAAGCAATTATATAAAGGCTTTCCCTCCATTGGTTCAGAAAGCTATAAGTATAAATCTTTTTTGAATCGGTTTGTTCCTTGTCTGATTTGAAAGCATGCATAAAATAGTCTTTCTTCATTTAGGCTTGAGGGAGAACTATGCCTACCTGGGTTCCAGGGAAATAAGAAAGACCATAATTCCTCGTTTTCCCTCTATCCCAAGGAGGTATGATAGACAACTTTCCTGTACCAGAACGAATCGAGATCTTTCCTTTCCACTTGATAACAAACCTTCTCACATTATTGAGACCCTGACCTCTCCCTAAATCTTTATATCTTGATGCGCCGTGAAGAAGTGCCTTTTCAATTGCGAAAGTATCATCCCATTTATCCCTATATAGAGGGAAAAATCTCTCCTCTAAAGATTTCTTAATTCCTATGCCTAGGTCCATAATAGCAATCTTCACGATATTCTTTCCAAGCCTCTTCAAATAAAAATATTTTTGGATTCCAACATATCCAGTATTTTCGCTATGTTCTAAAATGTTCTGACAGAGTTCTGATAGGGATACGATGAATCCATTAATAGTGGATGAATCGTAACTGAGGTGAGTAGATAGTATTGAAAAGGCTCTGCTTTTTACCTTTGTTACAATCGAATGAATATCTTCAGTTCTTTCGATTCTTGTTATCTCCAAAAGCACATCACTGTCTTCTATCCTTGAATATTTCTTCTCATAAATATAGGATAAATTATCAAAAGAATAGCTTCTTTGGGCATATTGAAAGAAGTTCATTCTCTCAAGATATCTATAAACATCTTCCAATTGTGGTAAGCTTAAATGAGGTTTTTTGTTTAGGTCATTTAGATAATCTCCAATCTCTAAAAGACCTACCATACCATAAGGATCTATAAAATTGACATCTTTCAAGTCAATAATGAATCTGCCTACTTCATCGGATAAACCTTCTGCAATCTGTTCTATTAAATTATCAAAGGTTCCTTCATCTAAAGATACTGAAGGGATGAGAACTTTTTCCATCTTTTGCACAATAGGATTTTTCTCTATAATTAATCATTTATTAAGAAGTGTTATAAAAATTATGCGTTATTTATTTTTTCCTCTCTTAAAACATCAACTACTCTTTTTATATCCTCAGGAAGGGGTATCTCGAATTCCATATATTTCTTCTTTCTTGGGTGAGTAAATCCTAGTTTATATGCATGCAGGGCCTGTCTTTTTAATCCTGAAAGTGCCATTTTAAATTGGCTTCTATCTTTGCTAATGGTCAACTTCCTTCCATAAACACTATCTCCTAATACAGGATGTCTGATATACGCCATGTGAACCCTTATCTGGTGGGTTCTTCCTGTCTTCATCATAATTTCTAAGAGTGTAAATCCTATAAATCTCTCTATGACTCTGTATTCTGATATTGCTATTCTTCCCCTATCTTTCAGAACAGCCATTTTTTTTCTATGGGCAGGGTCTCTTCCAATGAAAGTTTCTACCAGGCCGTTATTATCTTTAACTGCTCCCTTAACAAGAACCAAGTAGGCTTTTTTTATGGTCCTTTTTTTTAGCTGTTGTGATAGCGCTTCGTGAGTCAAGTCATCCTTTGCTATTAATAAGAGCCCTGAAGTGTCCTTGTCTAATCTGTGAAGAATCCCAGGTCTTTCAATTCCTCCTATTCCTGACAGGTCTTTGCAGTAATGCATTAATGCATTTACCAAAGTCCCGGAGTAGTTGCCTGGAGCTGGATGGACAACCATCCTTGGAGGTTTATTGACTATAATGAGAAATTTATCCTCATAAACAATATTGAGAGGGATATCCTCCCCTTTTATATCTAAAGGCTTGGGAGGAGGAATCACTACTTCAATGCTATCTCCCTCTTTGAGGATATAATGGGGTTTTCTTTTTTTTTTATTAACTTTGATTGAGCCTGATAAGATTAATTTTTTGATATAGCTTCTAGACAAAGATAGGTCTTTTTCTTTCAGAAAACTATCAACACGTAAACCATATTCATCTTTATTAACACAAAAGTGATAAAGCTTTCTCATGTTTTATCTCTGATAATTAAGACAAAAAAAGATATCTTTTATCTTGAGTACATTAAAGTTAGAATAAAGATAATAACCCCAACAGTAATGCTAGAATCAGCAATATTAAAGGAAGGCCAGTGATATTCATACCAGTGGAAATCGAGAAAATCTATTACTTCTCCTAATCTTATCCTGTCTATAAGATTCCCAACAGCCCCAGCAAATATCATCGATAGTCCAATCTGGGGAATATATTTTCTCTCGGGTAAGTTTTTATACAAAAAGATTATAGCCGTCATGGCAAGTAGAGTTGCAATGATAAAAAAGGAAAGGGCAAAAATAGAATCATTATTGGACAAAAGTCCAAAGGCAACACCCTTATTTCTGATATGGGTTATGGAAAATATATTTTCTATAATCTCAATGTTCTGATATAAACCGATTGTTCTCTCAATATAGACCTTGGTTATCTGGTCTAAAAAGGTAATTCCAAGAACAATGAGAACAAATAGATATTTTTTTTTCAATGATTAACTGATTTTCCTTTCTATTTGATGTTCGAAATACATCTTTCGCATATCGTGGGATAATCTTTTTCCTTCCCTACCGTCTCGCTAATAATCCAGCACCTCTCACACTTTTTACCCTTGGAAGGAGAAACGGAAACACCCAAACCTTTTATAAGATCACTCATGAAGATATCTTTAGGAAAATTCTTATCTTCATTCATATTCAGACATGAAACGATACAGATTGACGTCAATTCTTCTGAATAATCCTTAATCTGCTGTAAGATATGAGGAGGAACATAAAGATCAACACAGGCGTCCAAAGAGTGTCCGATTAATTTGTCTTTCCTCGCAATCTCTAATACCTTGTATATCTCTCCTCTCACATCTAAAATAAGCTCCCATCGTTTCTCTAATTCATTATCTATATAATCCTGATTGACATCAGGAAATCTCGATAAATGTATAGACCTTTCTTTATCATCAAATGACGGTAGATATTCCCAGACCTCTTCTGCAGTAAAGCTTAGTACAGGAGCCATTAATTGTAACATTCTTAGGAGTATCTCATATATGGTTGTCTGGGCCGCTCTCCTCTCTTTGGACTTTTTTCTTGATGTATAAAGCCTGTCCTTTAATATATCCAGATAGAAGGCGCTGAGATCTACAGTACAGAAATTATGAAAGGCATGAAAAAAAACATGAAACTCATATGATGCATATGCTTTTCTGATTCTATCGATCAGTTTTTGAAGCCTGTGTAGCATTAACCTATCCAGATGAGGAAGTTCATTATAAGAAACCATATGAGATTTGGGATCAAAGTCATAAAGGTTTCCCAGAATATATCTGCATGTGTTTCTGATCCTTCGATAGGCCTCGCTCAGCCTCATAAGTATTTCATCAGAGATTCTGATATCCTCTCTGTAGTTCTCTGAAGAAACCCAGAGACGCAGTATCTCAGCACCATATTTATCGATTACCTGGTCTGGGGCAATCACATTCCCAGCAGACTTTGACATCTTCTTTCCCTCTCCATCAACCACATATCCATGTGTCAGAACAGATTCGTAAGGAGCTTCTCCCTCTGTGCCTACAGAAGCTAAAAGAGAGCTATGAAACCAACCTCTGTGCTGGTCGCTTCCCTCTAAATACATATCAGCAGGCCACTCCAAATCTCTCTTGTTTTTCAATACTGCAGCATGACTTACCCCTGAGTCAAACCATACATCCAGAATATCCTCTTCCTTATTAAATTCCTCATGATTACATGATGGACATCGAGAACCTTCAGGAATGAGTTCTTTCTCATTCCTTTCAAACCAGACATCCGCACCAGACTTCTCCACTAACTTTGCTATATGCTCAGATATTTCTTGAGAAGCCAAGATCTCACCGCAATTTTTGCAATGAAAAACAGTTATAGGAACACCCCATGCCCTCTGTCTGGATATACACCAATCAGGCCGGTCTTCTATCATACTGTATATCCTTTCTTCTCCCCAAGACGGAATCCACTCAACCCCTCTTATCTTTTCAAGAGCCTTTTTCCTCAGGTTGTTCTTTTCCATAGAGATAAACCATTGTGAAGTGGCCCTGAAAATAATAGGATTCTTGCACCTCCAGCAGTGAGGATAGGAATGACTCACTTCATCTTCTTTTAAGAGATAGCCTTCTTTTTTAAGCTTATCATTTATTGGACGATTGGCCTTCCAGACCTCCATACCACCAAAAAATTTCAGGTCAGGAACAAATCTTCCCTTAGAATCTACTGGATTATAGACATCAAGACCATATCGTAACCCGATTTCATAATCCTCTTGACCATGACCCGGAGCTGTATGAACGCAACCAGTACCCTGCTCTAGAGTAACATGTTCACCCAGAATAACAGGAGATTCTCTATCCATAAAGGGGTGCATTAATCTTATACCCTCCAATTCCTCACCAGAAAATATCTCAATAATCTGGTAGCGATCTATTCCTAATACCATCATAACATTTGTAAGGAGCTCCTTAGCTATAATCAATATCTCTTCGTTAACATTTACAGCACAGTACTCAAAGTCTGGATGGAGACATACAGCAAGATTTGCAGGAAGCGTCCATGGTGTTGTTGTCCAGATAACAATATTTATATTCTCAAACTGCTGTAGCTTTTGAATTCTTTCAGGTAGAGGAAAAATCAAGGGGAACTTTACAAAGATTGAAGGAGATTTATGGTCAAAATACTCTACTTCTGCCTCTGCTAGTGCTGTTTCACAGCTAGTGCACCAGTATACAGGTTTTAATCCCTTATAAACCCCTCCATTGCGTATAAATTTCCCAAGCTCCCTGATAATGGTGGCTTCATATTCATAACTCATTGTAAGATAAGGATTATCCCAGTCACCAAACACCCCTAATCTTTTAAACTCATCTCTCTGGATATTAATATATTTATCAGCAAAGTTCCTACACAACTTTCTTATCTGGTTCTTTGAAAGATTTTCTCCTCTTTTTCCTATCTCCTGCATGACCTGATGCTCTATAGGAAGACCATGACAGTCCCAACCAGGAATAAAAACAGCATTATACCCTTCCATGGTCTTTATCTTGACTACAATATCCTTTAAAATCTTGTTAAGGGCAGTGCCAATATGGATATGTCCATTAGCATAAGGAGGCCCATCATGTAAGATATATTTAGGGCACTCTTGGAATTTTTCTCTTATAAGGTGATAGATCTTCTGTTCAGACCATTTCTTGAGCCTATCTACCTCTTTTTTAGAAAGGTTGGCCTTCATGGGAAAATCTGTCTTGGGTAAATTTAGTGTATCTTTAATTTCCATCTTTTCTCCTCTAGATTCTTCCCCAGCTCATAAACCTATCTTCATGGCTTCTTTAACCTGCTCCATTGTCTTCTGTGCTTCTTTTCTTACCTTTATGCTTCCCTGTTCAAATATCTCCATTACTTTTTTGGGTTTTTTGCAAAGTTTTTCTCTCTTTTCATAATAGGGCCTTAAAAACTCTATGAGATTCTTAGCAAGGATTCCTTTACATTCTGTACAGCCTATAGAAGCGGTTCTGCATCCTTTTGCTATCTCTGCAACCTGACCTTTGGGCGTAAAGATTTTGTGATACTGATACACCGTACTTACTTCAGGATCTCCACGGTCTGTTCTTCTTGCCCTTTGGGGGTCTGTAAGCATCATTGTTACCTTTTTTTCTATCTCAGATGGGTGGTCTGATAGATAGATAGCATTGTTATAGCTCTTGCTCATCTTCCGACCATCTATGCCAGGCAGCTTGGATACCTTAGACAGTTTTGCCTCTGGTTCCACAAAGACCTTTTTACCATAGATATGATGAAACCTCCTCACAATCTCTCTGGTCAATTCTAGATGGGGAAGCTGGTCTATACCAACGGGCACAAAGTTTGCCTTGTAGATAATAATATCAGCGGACTGTAATACAGGATAACCGAGAAAACCGTATGTTGCTAAATCTCTGTTTTTAATCTCCTCCTGCTTTTCTTTATATGTTGGGTTTCGCTCCAGCCAAGGAATAGGTGTGATCATGGACAAAAGGAGATGAAGCTCTGCATGCTCTGGAACCAGTGATTGAATAAACAGGTTGCTCTTATTGGGATCTAGACCAGCGCTTAGCCAATCAACGGCAATCTCAAAAATGTTTGACTTTATCTCATGAGTATCTTCATAATTCGTGCTCAGGGCATGCCAATCTGCTATAAAATAGAAACATTCAAAATCGTTTTGGAGTTCTTTCCAGTTCTGAAGGGCTCCAAGCAAGTTCCCTAAGTGCAACTTTCCAGATGCCTGCATACCACTCAGAACTCTTTTTTTACTCAAATCCACTCTCCTTATTTATATTGCCATATATAGAAAGATTCCTGTTACTTCTTGGATAAGAGGAAATATCAAGCGATCAATCGCACCGCTAAATATCAGCACCAAAAGTATGATAAAGCCATACGGCTCTATCTGCCTAAACCGTATCGCTTTCTTCGGGGATAAAACTCCAGAGAGAATCCTCCCACCGTCCAGAGGGGGGATAGGTATAAGATTAAAGATAGCAAGGGCGACATTAATATTCACACTTACAAAAATCATTTTGATCAAGAATTTAAAAAAGACCTCGCTTCTTATATAGGGTGCCATATAAAATAGATATTTCATTATAAAAACACTTATACCCGCTAAAATGAGATTGCTGACCGGCCCAGCTAAAGCAATCCAGAGCATCTCCTTGTGAGGATTTTTAAGGTTTTTCGCATTGACAGGAACAGGCTTAGCCCAGCCTATAATTCTCGTTAAAAAAAAGACAAGTGTCCCTACTGGATCAAGATGCTTTATGGGATTTAATGTCAAGCGCCCAGACAATCGTGCAGTGGGATCTCCCATTTTATCGGCTACCCAGCCATGTGCTAATTCATGAAAGGTAACTGCCAATAAAACTGGGACCAACATTACTGAAATCTGTTCTATAAATAAATTCAGATTCATCAAACTCCTTCATAGAATAAATTCAAAAATAATATTAATACTAAACCAGATGAAACTTGTCAATTATTAAGTGGGATGAACAAAGGTTTTCTTTACACATTTTATCTCATCCCTTTTTGTTTTGAGTTCTCCATTTATCTTCAAGTTTCTTACACAATCTAAAATATTCTTAAATTCAGAACCCGGCTCCAACCCCAATTTTATCAAATCACCCCCTGAAATCTTTATTTTGATATTTCTCAATTTTGTAAGATAAAGAGAGAGAAATCTGCTCGATTTTGTTCCCTTTGTCTCTGACATAATATATAAAAGGGCCTCTATTGAGAGGGAATGGAAAAGATTATACAGCTCACTGTTTTTAAAGTCCCCTTTATTCCTCAGTATTGACAATACCCCTCTGATGCTCCTTCTATCCTCCTTTAACCTCTTTTTCAATCTTTCAGATAAAAGAAGGGTACGTGTCAGTTCTTCAATCTCTCTCATAGTCAAGTTATTTATCAACCCCAAGAAGTAAACATACCAATTATCAACCTTTAAATCTAAAAAAGAGAGCTCAACCCAAGCAAGGACATCCACTATGTTCTTGAAAAGGGCATTCTTCTCATCTGTAAATTTAATCTTTGGATGTATAAACCTAAGAACATCCAATTGAGACATCCTTCTTACCATCTTTAGTGGATATCTATCATTAAGCATATGGAGTAATTCTACATAGAGCCTCTTTCCAGCCAAACGACCATAAAGGTCTTTTTTGATAGCGTTTTCTATCAAAACCATGGTATGTTTTCCAATGGTTAAATTAAATCTCTGTTCAAATCTTATTGCCCTTAACACTCTTGTAGGATCTTCAACAAAACTCAGGTTATGAAGTACACGAAGAACTCTGTCCTTCAAATCTCTTTGCCCTCCAAAAAAATCAATTAAAGTATAAGGGTCTTTTCCATTAAGCTTTATAGCTAGGGCATTGATTGTAAAATCTCTCCTTAAAAGGTCATTCTTTATTGATCCAAATTCTACAATCGGAGGAGCAGAAGGGTATTCGTAATACTCAAGCCTTGCAGAGGCAATATCTATCTTAAAATTATCTGGAAGTACAATCACCGCTGTAGCAAATTTCTTATGACTTCTTACTCTCCCCGAAAGCCCCTTTGCCAGTTGATGCGCAAAACTGATTCCATCTCCTTCCACAACTAGGTCTATATCAAAATTCTCAACCCTCATTAACAGGTCTCTTACAAAACCCCCAGCTGTATATACTGAAATGCCCTCTCTATCAGCAACCTCGCCCGCTTTTTTAAATATCTTTCTTATCCGTTCTGAAAGCCTTTCTCGGATTAAACCTTTTAGATTTTTAGTATGAGAATAACGCTCTGAAACTTTATCCCTTTCTAATATTGAGGGCTTCTTCAAAAGGTCATCATGTAAAACTTGCATTACCAATCCCCTGGTTATCCCACCAATGAGATGTCCATTGTTCTTGTCTACAACAGGAACAAGCTTCTGAAGTCTGCCAATGACCCATTCTTCTATCTCATGGAAAGGCGTATCTGGGTAAGCCTTATAAAATTCGCTTAACATAAACTCAGTAACCTTCTCATTCTCAAACTTATGAAATATTGCCTTTTCCACCGTCTGCCTCGTGATAATACCTATGGGTTCTTCGTTATCAATAATGGGAAGTGCATTCATATTGTATCTTGTCATAATCTCTTCAGCTTCTTTTATTGTACTATCAATTTCTATTGTCTTTATAGGAGAGGTCATAATATCCTCTGCAAGCTTAACAAGATGAATTCTTTCTTTTAATATATTTAACAATTTTTCCTTTGACTGGACCAAGGTCATTCCTTTAATAGAAGCCGATGCTGCAGTAGGATGCCCACCACCCCCAAACTCAGACGTAATCTCGGACACATCAACAGCCTCTATCCTGCTTCTTGCTATCATGTGAATCCTATTCCCCATTCTTGCCAGTGTAAAAAGAACGTTTAAGTTTTCCATATCCTTAAGCTTGTGAGCCAAAACGGCTAAGTCCCCTATATAACTTTCAGAGGATGCTGTGGTTATATCTATCTCGACACCATTGATATTGTATTTCTCACAATTCTGTATGAGATCATTAAGAAGGGAAACTTGGTCCCCTGTCAATTCTCTTGATATGAAATCTGAAACTGTGTTTAGATTTGCTCCTTTAGATAATAGATATGAAGCTGCCTCAAGATCTTCTGGTGTAGTGGAACTGAATGTTAAAGAACCCGTATCCTCATAGATACCCAAAGCCATAATAGTAGCCTCTTCAGAGCTGATAGAAATTCCCTTCTCTTTTAATATTTCTACAAATATCGTTATTGTAGAACCCCTCTCCTTAATGAACTCCTGACTTCCCTTAATATCTTTTTCTCTTGAGGGGTGATGGTCGTATATATGGATATCCATACCTGATTTATTTACAATCTTTGAAAAGGGTCCTATTCTACCCTTCTGCATTGTATCTACTAATACCAATAGTGTTATATCTTGCAGATTAATATTCTTCAGTTTTTCAAATCCAAAGGAATAGTTAGAGTATTTAAGAAAATCTCTGAGGTTTTTCTCTAAAGAGCCGGAGAATACCAATCTTGCCTCGGGATACAATTTTTTTGCTGAAAGCATAGAGGCTAAACAGTCAAAATCTGCATTGAGATGGGTTGTAACAATCTGCATATTAAAATTTCATAAAAAAGACTATTGATATAAAATCTAGCTAATTGGATTCTATTTGGTGAATGATTGGAAAGCTCTAAAACCCCATCAAGCCTTGACAGATATTTTATTATCCTACTATTAGTTCTTTCACCTTTTTAAATCAATCCATTTTTTATCCAGTTTAGCTATTCCCTCCCATCCACGATCAATATATAAAGCATCTAAAATAGCACAAGCCATCATAGCTTCTGTAACTGCATATATCCTTCCTAATAAGGTAGGGTCTCTTCTTGTTATCGGGGAGAGTTTTTCCTCTTTCATTTTTTTCATGTTTATGCTTGGCTGTTCAACAGAAACTGTTGGTGTAGGTTTTACCGCTATTCTAACAAGAATATCCTCTCCACTACTTATTCCTCCTAAAATACCACCAGCATTATTAGTCTTAAATCGAACTTTTCCATTTTTTAGATAGGGATGGTCATTGAACTCGCTCCCTTTCATATTCCTGCATTCAAATCCTGCTCCGTACTCAACTCCCATAACTGCACCGATACTGAACAGGGCATGGGCAATCGTTGCTTTTAATTTATCAAAAACAGGCTCTCCTAATCCAGCTGGAACATTATGGACTATAAGTTCTATTACTCCACCGCCAGTGTCTCCCTCGTCTTTTATCTTTAGCAATTTCTTTGTCATTTTTTCAGCAGCCTCTAAGTCAGGACAGTTAATTTCATTTTTTCTGTAATTCTTTTTTATTTCTCTAAAGCTCATTTCTTTGGCTTTTATGCCCATACATTCTTTTGTATAGCCTATAACTTCAATACCTTCTCTTGCTAATATAATTTTAGCAACTGCACCGCCTGCTACTCTTCCAACAGTCTCTCTTCCTGAAGCTCTGCCTGCACCACACCAATCAGCTGCTTCTCCATATTTGATAAAGTAAGTATATTCAGCATGCCCCGGTCTGATAAGGTCCTTATAACCACGATATTGATCTATATGGATTTTTTGAGTATCAACATTATAGATAATCAATCCAAGAGGCGCTCCAGTAGTAACGCCGTCCTGACCAAGACCAGCAAAAATATGTACTTGGTCTGTCTCTTTTCTCGGACTGTCTAACTTACCCTGGCCCGGTCTTCTTTTATCCATCTCTTTTTGTATCATCTGATCTGTAATCTTTAGGCCAGGTGGAACACCATCAACTATTACTGCTAAACCACTCCCTTTGCCAATACCATAAGATTCACCACAAGTAGTAATTCTGAATAATCTTCCAAATGTATTTCCCATCATTTTAAATTACCTCCCTTAACTAAAATTCCATTTTTACAAAACTCCGCTCCGCAGAGTTTCTTTTATGCCTCAGACTACAATTTTTTAAAACGCATATTAGCTTAAAAGCCAAAATTGGTATTGCTATGGTTGGAAAACTAGCATATTCAAATCTCATTGAAAAAATTATACATAATTAAAATATATTACTCTTTTTTACGCTCTTCGTCAAACCATTTACCTCCATATAATTTTAAAAATTACGATTAGGAAACAAATAGAATAATTCATAAAAAATGGGGCAAAAAGCCCACTTGGAATATTCCTGCCCAAATGGATATCTTTTATTAGTTCAAAGAGTTACACTTGTTAACCTTATTGACTACTGGGTTGATTACCCCATAATTTATGCAATGAAATTTTCAATTAAAATTTCTTTTTCCAATAATGTATTAAAAATCAATATATTAAATCATTATAGTTGTTCCTATTCATATTGGTATATTCATTGCTTTTAATGAATAGTGAATAATAGGAAGGAGGTGAAGATATGGGAGAAATAACAGGAGTTGACATGAATATAAGTAAAAATATAGAAAATGAGATTGTTGTAGAAAAAACGAAAAGCGAAGAAGATCAAGAAGATCTCTCCTTAAAAAGAGAGAAAATAGAGAAAAGTGAAATAGATGAAAGATTAATCAGGGAAGAGAATCAAGAGAGGGCTAGAAAAGAAGCTATGAAAAAGGAAGGCGTTGGAAACTATATTGATGATTTAATCTAAATTGAAAATCATTTGAAATTCTAAGGAGGGAGAAAAATTGATAGATAGAATTACTCCCAATATAAATTCATTGGTTGCCTTAAGGAACATAAGGATAAATAAAGCTAATTTAAACAAATCATTAGAGAGATTAGCTACAGGAAGAAGGATTAATAGAGGAGCTGATGATCCTGCTGGTTTATCAATATCAGAAACTTTACGTGCTGAAGCTAGAGGTTTAGAACAGGCATCAAGAAATATTGACCATGGTTTAAGCATGATTCAAACAGCAGAAGGTGGACTTAGTCAAATAGGTGGCTTGTTAGAAAGGGCTTTTGAACTGGCAGTTCAGGCCTCAAATGGAACAAATAGTCCTGCTCAAAGTACAGCACTTGATAATGAATTTCAGACGATAAAAGCTGAGATTGACAGAATTTCCCAAAGTTCAGAGTTTAACGGCCAGAAACTTCTTAATGGTGAACTTGCTCCTGGTTCTGCTACGCAAAAAGATGTGCAGGTATCAACAGACAGTTCAGTACAAAGCAGAATAAATCTAAATGTAATAGAAAATATGAGTCCAGCAAATCTGGGTATTGATGGTCTGGATTTATCCACGCCAGAAAATGCTCAAAATGCGCTTAGTGCAATAGAAAATGCAATTTCTAACGTATCTCAGACCAGAGGAAGTATTGGAGCATTACAGAATAGGTTTACATCTGCAGCTCAAGGTCTCGGGATTAGTATTGAAAATATTCGCGCTTCTGAGTCCTTGATAAGAGATGCGGACTTTGCTTATGAGACCGCAAATTTGAAAAAAAATATGAACCTTTTTCAAACATCTCTAAAATCACTGGCTTTAGCAACCACGCAGGGAGATACAAAAGGTAGTATTTTAAATATTATTAGGTAAATTTAATTTGAAATAAAATCAAAAAAAGATTTTATTGAACTGACTACTGCTTTCTGACAGGAACGAAAGAAATAGAATTTACCGTAAAACTATTATTTTTGTATTGAACTTCTATACCTTCTGAGTAGAATTTTTGGATTTTTATTAAATCATCTGTGAAATATTCTATATTCGGCTTACCATAGAGCTGTTCGATATTCCTAATATCAATCTTTACTATAGGTTTTGTATCAATCCTTTCCACCTTGAGGGTTTTTTGATTAATAATAATGTTCACTTCTTCTGTCCCTGGAGGGGCCTTTTCAGAATTATATTTAAGCGTCTTATATTCTTTATGAGGATGAGAAAGCCAAATTATAGAAGGTTCTCCCAAAATAGCCCTTACTAACCTTTCATCTGTATGACCCGGAATAATGCCGTTCCATGAGGCTCCAAATGTATTTACGAAAAAAATAAAGATAATAAATATAGTCAAAAACAGTTTTTTAAACATTCCCTTTTTTTTAATAATCCTTTTTAAATTTTAAAATTAAAGATTTTTTTCTATTTTCTAAATCTACAATCTCTTTCTTGACCTCTTTTTTGGGACAAATACTATAGGCTTTCTTGAATTCCTTTAAGGCAGCCTCTATCCTCTTTATTTTTACATTTCCCTCTTTAATATTATCACTTTTCTTAAGATACTCATACCCTTTTTTTATGTAAATCTCATATAATTTAGACTTATTCTTTCTTTTTTTTATCCAGTTAATAAAAAAAATAGCCCAAAGAAATGATATTATAAAAATGACCCAGTTCATTAATTCAATATATCAAATTAAAAGCCAGATTAATTTAATAAAAGCTACTCATTATCTTTTACCTCTAATTCTAACTCTAATCTTTCTTTTTTCTTTTTGATTTCAGCCTCTTTTCTCCCTTCTTCATGTTGTCTTTGTTCTAATTGTCTTTTTAACTCAGAGGTTAAATCATCGAGTATTTTGTTTCGCTCTCTAGCTCTCTCTAACTCTAGAATCAAGGCCTTTTTATGGGTTTTCTCTAAATTTTTTTTTCTTTCTAATTCAAGGGAAAGATCGCTCTTTTTTGTCAATAAAAGTTCCCTTAGATTTTCTATCCTATCTAGTTTTTTAAAAGTTATTGTTATAGAGTCTTCTGCCTTGGTTCCATCTGAGGCATTTGCGGTAGCGGATATCTTATTTAATCCATCTCCTACAGGAACAGAAGCGATAAAATCTCCTGTTGGATTTAAAACAATTTCCTGAGCCCGTTCAGTAAAGGTAGAATTTATGACATCTACAAAATCTAGCTCGGCAAAAGAGGTCTTTGACAAAACTGTAATAATATCCCCTGGATTTGGTACTGCAGTAAATATTCCTCTTGATTGCCTCGAAATTTCTTCTAGTGTATAAGTTTCTCGAAGAGAATCTGTGCCCAAGGAAAAGGTGTTGATCTTGATATTGGCAATACTGGCTAGTTGAGCGGCACTTATTGCAAGACTTTTATCTTCTGGGTCAGAAACGCTGGCACTACCAACCGGAAATGTAGGAACACCATCTGATAAAAGGAGGATGATTTTCTGTGTATTGGGTTTATATAAGCTAACACTGCTTTTCGTTCCTGAAAGCTCTGATATGGCAACTCTAATCCCCTCAGAAATATTTGTTCCCCCACTTGCTCCCTCTTGATATATTTGATTCAAAGCCCTATTTACTAATCTAAAATCTGATGTTAAAGGTTGCTTCAAAAAGGCATCAGGTGTAGCTGGATTAACCATGAAGGTTCTATCTCCATCGTAACCTGTTCCTGGAAGAAAATCCCCGCCAAACTTTACCATACCAACCCGAGTAGTATTGGGATCTAGCTGTTTTAAAAGATTTTTTGCGGCTTGAACCTCAGCGGCCAGTACTGAATCTCCAGGGTCGGTTATTTTAGAACCGATCAACAACCCGAATATTCTAACTTCTTTAACCTTTCTGCCTATAATACCATTTTGATTTACATCTACTCCTGAAGGCCTTCCAGTACTACCAGAAGAGTCGATAGCTATCATAAGATCCACTAATGGTATATCTTCGCTTTTGGCAAAGGCATGGCCTTCTATAACGACATGGTTTGACGGTAGGACAATTGTAGCTCCATCAGATGGATATTCTATTTTAATATTTATGTCAGTTGAATTGGCATTGATTGATATAGTAAGAAAGAAAATAAAAAAAATTATAACTATTTTTTTTAGATTCATTAAAATTCAATAATTGCCCAATCTTAATTTTTGTTTTATGTCTTCTTTATCTTGGAGTAACTTTTTTATTTTACCATTAAATTCATTTAACTTTTCTCTCTTTTCTTTTATCTCCTTATCAGAAAAGCATCCTTCATTCTCTAAAAATTCCTTTTGTTTTATTAAAGATTCTAATTCTTCTTCAATCTTTAATATCCTTTTCTTGAGTTCTTTTTGTCCCATAAGAACTTACCCCTTTAAAAATCATTAATTTTTAACAATTTTAACAGAAATAAAAAAAATACTTCAAGAGATTTTTAAAGTCTGAAAAATGATCGGTCTTTTATGACACCTTCTCGTATTTATTTTTTATTTTGATAATCTAATACAATAATCAGTATTTTTCTACAGCATTCCCTTCAATTTCAACGACAACAGCTCGGTTTAACATATCTACCGATATAACCAATCTCTGCTTCTTCTCATGAATATCTAAAAGGATACCTACTGCTCCTTCCAATGGTCCAGAGACAACTATTACCTTATCACCTTTCTTAAGATAGGGGTGATAGTTAATAGTAAGGCCAGAATCAACAACTGTCTTTATTGAACTTATTTGTTCGTCAGGTACTGGATACGGTTCATTTGAATATCCTAGCAAATTTGCAACACCTAGTGTCTTTAAAATTTCTAACCATCGGTCTTTATTAAGTTCAAAATCTACAAAGAGGTATCCAGGGAAAAGGGGTCTCAGTATCTTTTTCTTCCTATCTTTTCTCTTGCTCCATGTCTCTATCATAGGAAGAAAAATCTTAAATGATTTATTCAACAATCGATCTTTCACTTTCTGCTCATGTCTGCTCTTAGTCCTCACAGCATACCAATTCTCTATTATGTTCTTTCCTTTAAGGCTGTTATATATCCCTTCTACAACTTCTTTAATATCTTTCTCGGAATTATCAAAATTAAAATTTGCTATCTTTTCATATAAAAGGGCCTGTTCGTGATATAATTTTCTGAAAGATTCCTCAGGATTCTCTTGATCGATAAATTCTGCCATACCATTTTTCATAATCCTTTGATAAAGAATATCAGGTTTTACAGATATGTTGACAATTGTATTTTTTCTGAGATTGTTAAGAATTCCCTCATCTAAAAAGGGTGTTTCACTCCCCAAGGATATAATTTGTTTTCTATTCTTTAAAATCTCTTCTAACCCTTCTCTTTCCAGATTCTTGAAACCCTCCTTGCCTTCCTTTTTATAAATTTCACTAAATCCAAGCTTTACTCCTTTTTTCTTAAAATAGAGTCTTTCTATAAATGAAACGATATCGACAAATTCCCAATGAAACCTCTCAGACAGTAGTTTTCCAAGAGTAGATTTTCCGCTAGCTTTAAATCCTGTCAATATGAGATTCATGTTATTTTTTCTATAATATAATTAACTTATAACTTTTTTATTTTTTTTAGCTTTATTCTATCGAGATTTGTATTAATAAAATCTAATATAGTGTTCACATCTTCTTCTAAATTATCTGTAAGGTTTATCCATTTAATATTTTCGACTTTCTTAAACCATGTTATCTGTCTCTTTGCATATCTCTTGGTATCTCTCTTTATTAGGCTTATTGCCTTATCTAAGTCATGCTTCCCTTTCAGAAAGCTAATAATCTGTTTATACCCTATTCCCATCATAGAATGCAATTCTTCAGAATACCCCATATCTAACAATCTCTTTACCTCATCAACTAAACCTTCACCAATCATTAAATCAACCCTTGACTCAATTCTTTTATATAAATCTTTTCTATCTTTTTCTAAGCCAATGATTATCGGTATATAAGAAATTTTTTCTAGAGAAAAATTTACTTGAAAATAAGATATAGGCTTACCAGTCTTTTCGTATACTTCAAGAGCTCTTATAACTCTCATTATATCCATAGGATGAATCCTGTTTGCTGACTCTGGATCTATTTTTTTTAGTCTTGTATGAAGAGACTCTTTCCCAAAGTGATTGGCATATTCAGTAAAGGTCTTTCTCAGTTTATGGTCTGCTTGAGGCCCTTCAAAAAGGCCATAAATAATAGCGCTTAAGTATAGGCCGCTTCCCCCCACAAGCAAAGGGATCATATCTTTCTGGAAAAGAGAAAATATCACCTTTCTTGCTTTTGTTCCATATTTTCCTGCAGAAAAATATTCATCAGGATAGATAATATCAATGAGGTGATGTTTTACCAAAGAGAGAATCTTTGATGAAGGTTTAGCTGTCCCAATATTCATAAATTTATATATCTGCCTAGAATCAACATTTATTATTTCAGAATTTAAAATCAGAGCAATTTTTACTGAAATATCTGTTTTTCCTACGCACGTTGGACCAACAATGGCAATAATGGGAATTCTTTTTTTCATAGTTAATAATAAAAAAGCAGGGTGTATCCCTGCTTTTGTATCTCATAAAAAATTATATAAATATGAAAATTATTCTTACTTTGATGTAATATTTAACTATCTACCATCTCCTTAAGTTCCTTTCCAGCCTTAAAGAAAGGTACTTTTTTGGCAGGTATATGCACTACTACACCTGTCTTGGGATTTCGACCCTGCCTTGGCTTTCTGCTGCGAACCCTAAAGCTCCCAAAACCTCGCAGTTCCACCTTATCTCCATTACTCAATGCATCAGTAATACTTCCGAAAATAGTATTTACAATTACTTCTGTCTGTTTTTTCGTTAGATCAATTTTATCCGCGAGTTTCTCTACCAGTTCTGCTTTGGTCATATCTCTTTATCCTCCTTTCCATAAAAATTTTTTTTAAGCTATCACAATAACTATTTATATGTCAAGTATTTTTACATTTTTAATACTGCCAAATATACTGAAATTTAAAATTATATCCATTCCTAAAGTCATACCCAAAAAATTTATTAAATAATTTGTTATTTAATAATCGGAAAAGTAACCCTTTTTTGAATTTCTCCCTTACTATTTTTGGCTCTCCCTCTATTCCGGTCATTTTTGCAGCCTCTGAAATAGCATCCTGTAAATTTCCTAAACCATCAACTAATCCTAGTTCCACTGCCTGTTTTCCTGAAAAGATTCTACCATCAGCAAGTCTTTTTATCTTTTCTAATGGTAAATTTCTTCCTGAAGCTACTGCACTCACAAACTGTTCATATACATCATCAATTACCCTCTTAAGGATTTCTCTGTCTTCCTCTGATAGAGATCTCGTAGCTACTCCTATATCTTTGTATTTGCCACTTTTTATTATTTCTGTTTTTAGACCAACTTTTCTCATTAACTCTTCTATATTAGGGAACTCCATTATTACTCCAATACTTCCAGTAATAGTCCCGGGATTGGCTATGATCTTGTTTGAGGCTGAAGCAATATAATATCCACCTGAAGCAGCAATAGTTCCCATGGATGATACAACCTTTTTGCCTTTGTTCTTTACCTTTAATACTTCTTTATATATCTCTTGGGAGGGGACAACTCCTCCTCCTGGACTGTCAATCCTGAGAATAATTCCCTTTACAGAACTGTCTTTAGCGTATTCTCGAATCTGTTTTATTATTTCTTCAGAATCAGAAATAGTACCTATAATATCAACAACAGCTATTTTATCTCTACCCATCAACATAACATTTTTCTTTTTTATGAAAAGATCGGTAAATAAAAAGGTTAGAAGAATAAATACTGAAAAAAGACCAGCTAAAACGAGAGAAATTTTAAAAAGATTTTTTTTCATTTTTTAATGTTTATTTACTCTGTTGGTTCTTAAGTTATCTCGATTTTTTTTGGGATAGAAATAAGTCTAAAAAAAAAGAAGAAAACATTCTAATTTTGATTTTAAAAACTCGGCTTTCTTTTTTAAATTTACATCTTTTTTAAAATAACTTTCTAAGAAGTCACGAGAGTTAGAGCTATTTTTCTGTTCTCAACATCTATCTTAATGATTTTAACAGTAACTTCTTCCCCAACTTTGACCACATCTTTAGGTTCATCAACCTTTCCTTCGCCTAATTCTGACACATGTATGAGACCTTCAATACCATCGTCTAACTCTGCAAAAGCCCCAAAATTGGTAATTTTAACAATCTTTGCCTTTACTTCAGAACCAATTTTAAAATTTTCTTCTATGTGTTCCCATGGATCTTTCGTTAGCTGCTTTAAACCTAGAGATAGACGTTCATTTTCCTTGTCAACATTTAAAACCAGGGACTCTATCTTTTGACCTTTTTTATATATCTGGGACGCATCCTTAACTTTTTGAGACCAAGAAATATCAGAAATATGAATCAACCCTTCAATCCCATCTTCCAGAGTTACAAATATACCAAAATCGGTTGTATTTCTAACCTTTCCAGAAACCACTGTTCCCTTTTGGTATTTCTCTTCCGCAAGAGACCAAGGATTGGGCTCGATTTGTTTCATACCCAAGGATATTTTTCTTTCTTCTTTTTTTAAACTTAAAACAATAATCTCTACTTTATCACCAATAGCAACGATCTTAGAAGCATGTCTTATTCTCTTGTTCCATGACATCTCTGATACATGCACTAATCCCTCTACTCCCTTCTCTAATTCAATAAATGCACCATAATCAGTTATGCTTACCACTTTACCTTCAACCTTTGAACCAACTGGGTATTTGGTATCAATATCGCTCCAAGGATCAGGGGTAGTTTGTTTCAATCCCAAAGATACCTGCTCTTTTTCCCTTTCAAATTTCAATACCATGACTTTAGCCTTATCACCAATCACAAAAAGCTCCGAAGGATGACTTACTCTACCCCATGACATATCAGTTATATGAAGAAGACCATCGATCCCTCCAAGGTCTATAAATGCTCCATATTCTGTGATATTCTTTACTACACCTTCTAAAATCTGTCCCTCATCCAAGGTTTTTAGAATACTCTCTCTCGCCTTTTCTCGCTCTTTTTCTAAAAGAATCCGTCGAGATAAAACAATGCTACCCCTCTTTTTATCTAATTTTATAACCTTCATTTTAAATGTCTTACCAACCAGTTTATCCATGTCTCTTATAGGATGTAGATCGATCTGAGAACCTGGAAGAAAAGCCTTTATACCGACATCTACACTCATTCCTCCTTTGATTCTGGACATTATCTTCCCTTCTATAATCTCATTATTTTTATATGATTTTTCTAATTCATCCCAAATTTTTAT
>DATKYB010000027.1 GCA_035528715.1 Nitrospinota bacterium
GAATCACTGAGTTTGGAAGATTATGCAAAACTGACTGATACCATTTTTTCTTTTAAGGATTCTTAGTTTTGAGACAGAGGAAAATGGTGCATAAATCAGAATCATTATATCTATTTTTGCCTACTTTGTGCTGACTCAAGAGGAGGGTTCCCTGCTTTTTTTGATCTCTTTGAGCAAGTCTTTTGCTTCTTCAAAATCCAAATACTTCTCTAGGATAAACTCAAGCTCTTTCATGGCTTGTAGAGGATTTTTTGCCTCCCAATATGCCCTCGCTAAATTATAATAGAGGTTCTTGTCGTTGGGGTCAACCTTGAGGGCCTTTTTATACTCTTCAACTGCAGCTCGATATTTGCCTTGCTGTCTATAGGCGATACCAAGCTTATTATAGAGGTGAATCTCGTTTGGATTGATATCTAAAGCATCTTTTAAGACCCGCTCAGCCTCTTCTGCCATATCTGCTTTTAGATAGAGCTCTCCTATGGCAGATTTTATCTTGGTATTGCTTGGATTAAACCTCAGCACCTTTTTAAAATAGCTTTGAGCCTCTTGAGCGATCCCTTTTTCCAGATAGATTTCGCCCAGATTTAAATTTCTATTGGCATTTTTAGGATTGATCTTAGATGCTGATTTTAAACAGTCAATGGCATCATCCAGCCTTTTCTTCTTTTTGTAGAGATTACCCAGGCTATTGTAGGCTGAAATAAACTTGGGATTTAAAATCATGGCATTGAGAAATTTTTCCTCAGCTTCTCCTTCCTTGCCTTGAACCTCGCAGACTTCTCCAATCGCTTGGTAGGTTTTGGCTCTGTTAGGTTCAATCTCTAAGGCCTTTTCAAACTCCTTTATTGCCTCATCATACTTCCCTTCATTTTTATATTTCCTTCCCTTATATATATGATACTCTACTTTAGAGGGATCATCCTTACCGTTGAATATCAACTCAATCTTTGTCTGAAAGGTTCCAACCTTAAAGGGTTTCACAAGACAATCATCAACCCCGCGTTCCGCAGCTTCAGCTATTGTATCTAGGTTTGAATTTGTGGTTATTATGAGAAACGAAACATCTGTAAGGTTTTTGTCTTCTCTTATCCGCTCCAAGAGTTCCAGACCTGATAAAGATGACAAATTCCAATCTGCAATAACGAGGTCGATCTTCTCTTTCTTTAATACCTCCAAAGCCTCTCTGCTGGTTTCTAATAAATGGATGTTGACATAACCAGATTGCTTCAACATGTTTCTGATAGTTCTTCTCATGGCCTGAGAAGGCTCTGCAACTAATATTTTTTTGTTATAATTTGGCATTATACTAATTGCTTGTTTTAATTGAACTTATCCCAAATGTATCGCTAAATTATTCAATATAAGGATTATCAAATACCTTATCGGCAGGTTTTTAGATTTGGTTAACCTATTTTCTTATTTAGAAGGGGTTGGGATTTTTGCGAAAATTTTATGAGAGATGCCCTATTTGAGCAGTTTTCCAATCCTTTTCCATCTTACACCGTAATTTTTCTTATCCCATGACCAATATATTCTCCAGGCTTTACCTTTGATCTTATTTTTATCCAAAAATCCCCAGGCGCGGCTGTCGAGGCTATTGTCTCTGTTGTCGCCCATGACAAATAAATGACCATCTGGTAAATGATAAGGACCATAATTTTTCTTTGATAGAAGATCTTCCTCATAAATGGCATAAGGCTCATGAAGCGGTTTATTATTAATAAATACCTGATTGTTCTTTACTTCTACCTCTTCATTTGGAAGACCTATCAATCTCTTTATGAAATCTCTCTTCTCATCCCCTGGAAATTTAAAGACGATGATATCGCCTCTTTGGGGGTCTTTAAAGCGGTATATAAATTTGCTTACCAATATATGGTCACCTATCTGGAGGGTAGGGAGCATTGATCCAGAAGGTATCTTAAATGCCTGAATAACGAATGTTCTAATGATTAATGCAAGGATTAATGCAATAATAATCGATTCAATAAGTTCTCTAACCCACGTCTTTTTTTTCATTATCTTATCTGACCTCCAATATCGTCATAAAAGCCTCCTGAGGTATTTCTACCTTCCCCAATTGTCTCATCCTTTTTTTCCCTTCTTTCTGTTTTTCCAATAGCTTTCGCTTTCTTGTTATATCTCCTCCATAACACTTGGCAGTGACATCTTTTCTCAAAGGCCTTATCGTATCTCTTGCAATGATTTTATTGCCTATTGCTGCCTGCAGAATAACCTCAAACATCTGGCGGGGAATGATATCCTTTATTTTTAAAACCAATTCCTTCCCAACTGAATATGCCTTATCTTTATGAATAACTGTTGAAAGTGAGTCTACGGGAAGACCGTTAATCAGCATATCAAGTTTGACCAAATCTGATTCCTTATATCCTATCAATTCATAATCAAAAGAGGCATACCCCCTTGAAACGGACTTCATCCTATCATAAAAATTGGAAATTATCTCGCTTAAAGGAAGCTCATAGATAATTTTTACCTTTTTGCTATCGAGGTATTCTAATTTTTTCTGAATTCCTCTTTTGTTCTCACAGAGTTTTAAGATACTCCCTAAAAAGTCAGGGGGGGTCAGGATGGTCCCCAAGATAAAAGGCTCTTCGATTTTCAAAATCTCATGGGGTTTGGGAAAATGAAAAGGATTTTCTAATATAAGAACCTTTCCATCAGGCTTGGTCACCCTATGGATAACATTTGGAGAGGTATTAAGAAGGGAGAGTTGAAACTCCCTCTCAAGACGCTCCTTTACAATCTCCATGTGTAAGAGACCCAAAAAACCGCATCTAAACCCAAAACCCAGTGCGAGCGAAGTCTCTGGTTCATATTGAAAGGAGGAGTCGTTTAGATGGAGCTTTTCTAAGGCAGCCCTCAGCGGTTCATATTGATTTCCTTCAATGGGATAGATACCGCTAAAGACCATGGGTTTGATCTCCTTATAACCAGGAAAGGGTCTTTTCGTAGGATTGCCTGCATGAGTGACCGTATCCCCTGTCTTTGTATCTTTTATTGTTTTGATTCCTGCAATAATATAGCCCACGTCTCCCGAGGAAAGTCTATCAACAGGGGTTGCATAAGGGGAAAAAATCCCTATCTGATTTACCTCGTATGTATGAGCATTTGTCATTAATTTTATTTTTTGTCCCTTTTCTACCTTTCCATCAAAAACCCTCACGAGAATAATCACCCCTTGAAAAGTATCGAACCATGAATCGAATATGAGTGCCTTCAGTGGTTCTTCTGCATTTCCCTTTGGCAGGGGTATTTTTTCTATGACAGCATCAAGAACCTCCTCTGTTCCTATTCCTTTCTTGGCACTGGTCAGTATGGCATCTTCAGGGTCAATTCCAAGAATATTCTTAATCTGCTGCTTTACCCCCTCTGGGTCTGCTGATGACATATCAATCTTATTGATCACAGGGATAATCTTAAGATTATTCTCAACAGCCAGGCTGAAATTTGCAAGGGTTTGGGCTTCAATGCCTTGAGATGCATCGATGACCAAAAGGGCACCTTCGCAGGCAGCCAGGCTTCTGGAAACCTCATACGCAAAATCTACGTGACCAGGGGTATCGATAAGATTCAAGACAGACCCTTTATAATTCATCCTCACAGTCTGGGCCTTGATTGTAATTCCCCGCTCCCTCTCAATCTCCATCTGGTCGAGGAACTGGTCTCTTTTGTCCCTCTCAGTTATCACCCCTGTATATTCCAGGATACGATCTGCCAGGGTAGATTTGCCATGGTCAATATGGGCAATGATTGAAAAATTTCTGATATTTTCTATCATGGTTCAAAATGGCTTCAATAAAAACCCCCTTTTATCTTATGAAAAGGGGATTTAGGTTAAAACTCAATATATAAAATTATCCCAGATACTTCATCTTAAAACATTATTTAGATTACTTATTATAAGGAGAGAGGTGGAAAAGTCAATATATCTCTTTCAATTTGTTCATATCACTTGGTTTAGGTGATACAAGAATCGTCTTATAGCTGGATAGTGATACGGTTCCTGTTTTCTTCCCCTTCATCTTTTTTACATGCTTTACTAAGGTGTAGGCCACGGGAACCTTGGAGGAGCCCCTTGCCTTGCTGTGATAGGCAGCAAGCTCAGCCCCTTTTTTTAATATGCTGTGAGGAATTTCTTCCCCTCTTTTCTTGTTTTTGATGATAACATGAGAACCTGAGGTTCCATGAGCATGGAGCCAAAGGTCATCTTCCTTCCCGATAACCGTAGTAATATAATCATTCCCTTTAGCATTTTTCCCTACAAAGATTGACCATCCATCTTTCGAACAATACCTTCTGTAGGGAAAAGCTTTTTTTGTCCTCTTCTCCCTTTTCCTCTCTTTTTCCTTTACAATCTTATTTCTCTTTAATTCTTCATATATCTTCTCAAGAACTTTCAAGTCCTGAGCATCTGTTACGCTTTTCATTGTTTCTTCAAGGGATTTTATTCTCTCTTTTATAGGATTCAATCTCTCTTTTAAAATCTTTATTCCTCTCTGTGCCTTTTTATATTTTTTAAAATACTTCTCGGCATTGGCCTGCGGGTTAAGAGAGCTATCAAGGGGGATTTCGATTAGCTCTTGCTTTTGGGAATAATAATTTTTAAGTGTAATTCTATCCATCCCCTTTTTTATCAAAGAAAGACCAGCAAGGATCAGTGTCCCATAAAACTTGAATACTTCCCAATCTTTATATTTTTTTATCTCTCGAACACAGATTTCCCCAATTTTTTTCTCTTTGGTTATTGCTCTTTTTATATTCTTAAGGAGTCCCTCTTTCAGTTTAAGAAGATTCAATTTCAACATCGAATCCTGGTAGTATTTCTCAGCAGCTTCACTGATGCTATCATATTCAATCTTTTTCCATGTTTTAAACTGCAAAAGGGGAATCGAAGAGAGAAAAATCTTATCTTGCTTTTTGTTCATAAATATGGCAGGGGAGAATTTCTCTTCTGTAAATAGGTTTAATACCTTCTTAGAGGCCTTCCATAATTTTTTTTCTAATGAATCGCCTGATTTTGATTTTTTTGCCCTGTATTCTATCTCTTTTGCAATAAGGGGGCTGATGCCTCTGTAATGTTTAACAATATCTTTCCAGAGCTCCCCCTCAGGCAGCTGACTTTTGAGCCTTTTTTGAAACTCTGATTCCTCACATAAAAGAGGGTCTTCCTTTTTAAAGGGAGGGGATTGGTATTTCTCTCCGATTAAAAGCCTATTTTTATCTGAAGGGATAGACCTTATGGAACCCAGGATGGTTCGATTTTTATCAATTAATATGATATTGCTCTGTTTTCCAATAATCTCTAAAATGAGCTCATATCTCTTATCCTTTAGCCCAACAGAGATGGAGATTATCCTTTCCAGGCCATCTTGGTCAATCGAGATGATAAAGCCCCCCTGTATCAACTTTCTTAAGAGCATGCAAAAACCAGGGGGTGAGAATGGATTTTCTGGGATATCTTTTATAATGTGAACCCTCGGCCATTCTGGATTAGCGGATATAATAAGATTTTTTGAAACCCCCTTTAATCTTATTTTTAAGATAAGCTCAGTTGGATAGGGTTGATGGATTTTATATATCCTTCCCCCTTTTAATGTTTCAGCGAGTTCTTTTGCAATTGCCCTTATAACAAATGAGTCCATTTTATTATTTGTTAATTCTTTTATTATTTTTATGAAAAAATATTATCCTAATTGTTTCAGAGGTGTCAAATGATAAACTACATTTCTCCTTTTTTTCTATAATACTATCATAAATCTATCACAATTTTATCACAGAGAAATAGTGAGGGCTTTTGGGTTTCCCCCTATTGAATAAATTTGCCTTATAAACTTCAAAAATAAAAAGGGCATAATAAGAAAAAACTTTTAAGAAAGGAAGTTGACAATAAAATTATTTTTAAGTTGACAATAAGTTGACAATTGATATAATAAAATTTATGGATACAAGAGAAAAAACCTTTAATTATATAGTAGAAAAGGGGTCTACAACTAGCAAAGAGATATGTGAATTCTTTGGGATATCTCGACAAGCCCTTAATAAACATATAAAGGAATTAATAAAAAATAATAAAATAATAAAGGAAGGAAAAACGAGAGGAGTAGTTTATAGCCCTCTTACTACCAAAAAGAGAGTCCGATTTATAAAAAGTTTTGAGAAAGTATATTTTTTGTCAAATCTTGAAGAAGATAAAGTATTTCATGAATTAGCTTCACTTCTAAATCTCAAGGGTGAACTCAGCAATAGTGCTTTGGATATAGCACTCTATGCCTTCACAGAAATTTTGAATAATGCTATTGAGCATTCTGGCTCTGAAAAGTGCAATGTTAAAGTTATTCTTGATGAATACATGTTTCGCTTTTTTATTAGGGATTTTGGAATAGGAATTTTTCATTCAATCTTTAAAAAATTTAACCTGCCTGACGAGAATGCCGCGATAGGAGAACTCATTAAGGGAAAAACAACTACTATGGAGGAAAAACACACTGGGGAAGGAATATTCTTTACATCAAAATCTGCTGATATGATTTTCTTCAGATCTCATAAAGTAAAACTCATCTTTGATAATCAAAAAAAAGATGTTTTTATTGAGGAAAAAAAGTTTATTAAAGGAACTGAGGTAGTTTTTAGTATCAGCAGAAGCTCAAAAAGAAGGCTTGACAAAATCTTCACACATTTTGCACCAGAAGAGTTTGACTTTAAATTTGAAAGAACGAGGGTTTTGGTAAAACTTTTTCACAAAGATTATATCTCACGATCAGAGGCCAAAAGATTGCTTTATGGGCTTGATAAATTCACAGAAATAATACTGGATTTTAAAGGCGTTAAATCTATTGGTCAAGGATTTGCGGATGAAATATTCCGAGTCTTTCTAAATGCCTATCCTAATATAATCATGAAAGTCGAGAACATTAGCCCTATCATAGAACAGATCATAAACCATGTGGTTGACAAAAAAATTAAGTCTAGGTTGACAATAAGTTGACAATAGTATAGCTTTCCACAAAAACATAGTGATATGGTTTGATACTAATACTAATATCAATATCTAATATATCAAAAACAATAGTGTTTAAATTGAAGTAAATGGTCAGATAGTTTGGTAGAAATGGAAGGGGGCTTTAATTTATCAAATCAAATGGCAAAAATTATTTAAAACCATTAGGAAGCTTACACCTTCTGCTCAATATGAACTGGCGACTTCAGCGTATCAGTAACTATAATGGGTCTACAATCTTTTAAAAAGAAATAAATCAATAGCAATATAGTAACAAATATCAGAATTGCTATAATCAAACAAAGATGTTTCCATATCCAAACTAATTTATATCTAAATGTTTTATTCTCATCTTTCAATTTATATTTATAACATGATCTTATTGCTAGAATAATTATGTTTGTTATTATTAATAATCCTGATGAAATAAAAAAAGTTTTGCTTAACCATGTGAAATCTAAAATTAAAAAAAATAAAATTAAAAAGGATAAAATTATTACCAGTGTAAAAACAATAGAGAAATAATTTCTAGATAAACATCTTAAAGGACCACATTTAATTTTTCTCTCATAAGGCTTAATTTTATTTTTTAAATCAACATTAAGTCTGTTTTTTAATTCATCTTCAAGGTTTTCTTTCCTGGCACGATATTCCTCAAGTCTGAATTGATAATTCCAGAGAAAAATAATGCCTATACAGGATATAAAACAGCTAATTAGGGTTAGCAGAATTGCTTGACTAAATTGACTTTCACACTTGTCATGAAGTCCAAGATATAAAGCTAGGGATATAATCGCAGCATTTGCAATTACTGTAAAATAGACAGTTTTCCATTGCTGTTCTTTGGTATAACGAATGTCATCAACTTTTATATTATAGAACAATCTTTGATCTTCTTCGTTATATCCCATTTCTCCCACCAAGAAGAAAATATACGAATATCCTCAACTCAATATAAAAATATGTCAAGCCTTTATTGCCTATAGTTTATCAAATCAGTTGGCAAAAATGGCTGGTTCGCCAACCAAGTAAGATTTCATCTTTTTAAATCCCCCCTTCTGCTTTTTAGGGATTTGACAAGCGAACGAGGAAAAGAGAAGCAGCTGTTTGAAGCCGAAGGCTGAGTTTGCTGCTTCGCCGAACGATTGCAGGAAAATCACGTTTAAAAAAGCAGGGGGGCACCCTTTTTTGGTTCGTTTCTTGGACAAGCAAGAAATGAACAGGTTTTTTAAATCCCCCTTTTCGATTTTTTGGGGATGCGGCAAGTGAGAGGAAAAAATCGAGTCCTCATTTTTCAATTTCTATCTTCCCAACCATCAAAACGGTATAGCCACCTGTGCCATGCCGATTACCATCAGGGATGACTCGTCCTCTATATGCGCGGCTCTATCCGGGATGCTTGAGTTGATATAATTACGCGGATTGACGACCCCGGGCACGTAGCTGAGCCAATGGAGCCCAGCGCTTAAAGAGAGAGTTCCGAATCCAATATCGAACTGGAGTTTTATATTCCCGGTTCCACGAACTGCCACCTCCTCATCAGAATCTGTTACATGGGAAGTAGCAAGTAACTCAGACGTAGACCAATCATAGGTCTCCTGAGAACCATCAAAATCGCTTCTGGCATGAACGACGGACAGCTCCGCATTCGCGACCAGACTTACCCTATCAGAAATTTGCCTGGTGAAATCCGCACCACCTGTGATGCCTAAATACATGGTCTCTGTATCCTCGCTCACAGATGTGGACGGGTAGTTTTTACCACCAAATTCTTGGGCTGAGATATCGATGTCCTGCTCAAAGAAAAACAGGGTCGGCCCAATATAGGGCGAGACGCTCCAGTTCAATCCAACCTTATGGTCGCCCTTTAAGACCAGGCTGAAGCCGTAATACCGAGCTTTGGAATTAATGCTCACTTCTGTATGATCAGGACCTCCAAAAGCTCGACTCGCATCAATCTGCATGAAACCAGTAACATTACCAACGGGCATGATAGTAGAGCTCGACGTGCTCTTAGCACTGCTGTAAAAACCTGAGAGTTCCACCCGATTATTCCTGCCAAGGGAAAGGGGGCTTTTGAATCTCTTTCCAAATGTCAAACCAAAAATGGGCCCATGCGCCTCTCCGTCTTCTCTATGCTCTCCACCCGAGTAACCCCCCTCCCAATCATATCTCCCACCGAAGTTGACGTCGGGCGCATTGATGTAAAATATACCCCCGAATGGTTCGATGAAAATCCCTCTTGCACCTTCTTCATCCGCAGCAAAAGAGGAAGAGCAAGCAACAAAAAAAACCAATATGATAATTCCCATCAAAATTCTTTTCACCATAAAACCCTCCCCCTATCTATTGTTATAAAATAAATGAATGAATAGAGACAGATGTGGAGAAAGGTTTCTTTGGAAAAATTTTCTAACATGAACAATACGCTCTAACATCTTAACCCTCAATAGAGAAGGTTCATAGCTATTCAGAGATGTAAAAACAGGAAGATAGTCAAATGAGATTATTAAAAGGAAGGGGAATCAAAGTTGGAAAACAAATCAATTCTTTGCTATCAAAGCAAAAATATGGTGTTAAATCTGATGAAAAGCTTTCTAAAAAACCCTCCTTCCAAAACAGACCTTCTCTATCAAAAAGAAAGGATTAAGTCAATAAAATTCTGCAATTTTGATATTCCATTTTTTCCTTATATATTATATTGATTTATTTGCAATTATAAGTTTTTGATTAGCCCCTTTAGGATTTTTCAGGTTGAAGGTGAGCGGAGAGAGAAAGAGAAGCAGCTGTCTGAAGCCGAAGGCTGAGTTTGCTGTTTCTCCGAAGCGGAGCGAAACTGAGACCGCCCGGAAAAATCGTAGGGGTGCCCTTTTTGGGTTCGTTTTTTGGGCAGGCAAAAAATGAACAAAGGTGACTGAAGAAGATTATAGCTGCAGAGCTCCAGAAGGAGCTGAAAGACTCTATCTTTTAATAGCCACAAGTTTCATATGTAAATTTTCATAAAATCTTCAGCACAAATAATATTATCAAAAATACCTCTTGCATCTTCTTCGATTTCCTGGATGTTTTTGTAGCGAGCACTAAAATGAGTTAAAATCAATTTTTTCACATGAGCCTTGTTAGCTATCTGGGCTGCTTGCTTTGCAGTCATATGCTGATATTCCTTACTTTTTTCCTCTAATTGAGAAGAATAGGTAGCTTCACAAATCAATAAATCAGCATCCTGGGCCAATCTGTAACAGTTATTACAGATTAATGTATCATCTATTATTGTGATTTTCCTTCCTTTTTTCATATATGTAACATCTTCTGGCGTAATTTTTTTTCCTTCCCACTCAATGATTTTACCTTCTTTTAGCCTACCTAACAACGGGCCTTCCCCCATCCCAAACTTTTTTACCTTTTTCATGTCAATTTTTCTTTTATTCTTTTCTATGAAATTAAATCCCAGGGTTTCGATATCATGCTCCAAAGGCAAGGCTTCTAATAGGAAATCTTCATTTTCAAAAAACTTCCCTTCAGATACTTCCTTAATTTCTATATCCATACTTCTTTTAAAAACAAATCCCTTTCCCAGTATTTCAAAATATTTTTTTGTCCCTTTTGGTCCATAAATTTGCAGAGTTTTATTATATTCAGAAGCATCTAAACTCTGCAATAAGCCTGGCAATCCATAAACATGGTCACCATGCCAATGGCTGATTAGGATCCTTGTTATTTTCGTTAACCTTATCTCTGTTATTTTCATCTGCCTCTGCGTACCTTCACCGCAATCTACTAAGATCCCTTCAGAGCCATAGCTAATAAAAACTGCACTAGGATTTCTATCTTTTGTAGGAAACATTGAAGCTGTTCCCAAAAAAACAATTTCCATAATCATTAAGTTCCTCTTTTGGCTTTATTTACTTTTTGCTTTGTTTTTTTCCCATATTTTAAATAATTAATCATTAAAATAAAATAAATAACAATTAAATAATTAAAAACGTACCCTTCTTTCTTTCCCAGCCGCTACCTTTAAGCCACAAATTTCATTGAACTCTCATAAGTGATATGTTACATTTATTTTTTTAAGTAAAAAACCTCTGGTCCTTATGAAAGAAAATAAAAAACTCAAAAAAATTCGTAATATCGGCATCATCTCCCATATAGACGCCGGGAAAACTACGGTTACTGAAAGATTTCTCTTCTACACAGGCTATTCCCATAAAATCGGGGAGGTTCATGACGGCGATACGATTATGGACTGGATGGCACAGGAAAGAGAAAGAGGAATAACCATCACTTCTGCAACCATCACTTGTGAATGGCGAAACCATATCATCAATATTATCGACACACCGGGCCATGTCGATTTTACGATAGAAGTAGAAAGGTCATTAAGGGTCTTAGATGGGGCAATTGCTATCTTTTCTGGGGTCGAAGGGGTTGAGCCCCAGTCAGAATCTGTATGGTATCAGGCAGACAGGTATAAAATCCCCAGAATCGCCTTTGTCAATAAAATGGATAGAATTGGGGCTGACTTTTTTAGGGTCTTAAAAGATATGGAAAAAAAACTGGGGGCTACTCCCCTGCCTGTAAATATCCCTTTAGGCAAAGAGGAGGATTTTAGGGGCGTTATCGACCTGATCCAAATGAAGGGGATACTGTGGGAAGAAAAGGATTTGGGGATTACCTATTCATCCATTGATATTCCTCCCTCATTAAAAGATGAAGCAAAAAGATACCGAAACGCTTTAATAGAATCAATAGTGGAAAGGGATGAAGAACTGTTAGAAAAATACTTCAGCGATCAGGAAATAGATGAAAATGACATAAAAAAGGCCATCAGGCAGTGCACGTTAAATTTAGATTTAGTCCCTGTTTTTTGTGGCTCAGGGCTAAAAAATAAAGGAATGCAACCTCTTCTGGATGCGATTGTAGATTACCTCCCTTCCCCTTTAGATATCCCAGCTATCGAAGGATTGAATCCAAAAACAGGAGAAAAAGAAAGGCGCTTTACTGGAACAGATCAGAGTTTCTCTGCCTTGGCTTTTAAGATAATGATGGACGAAGGCCGCAAGCTTACCTACCTAAGGGTATATTCCGGCAGCATTGATACGGGAACCTTTGTTTTTAATACAAACAAAAAAGAAGAAGAAAAGATTGCAAGATTATTCAGGATGTATGCCAACAAAAAAGAGAGGATAAATACAGCCCATTCAGGAGAAATTGTTGCAGCGAGCGGTCTAAAGAACACAGCAACCGGAGACACCCTTTGCGATAAATCTACTCCCATTATATTCGAATCGATGATCATTCCTGAACCGGTAATATCTGTTGCTATTGAACCGAAGACCATCATTGATCAGAACAAACTCACCCATAATCTGGAAAAACTCATACAAGAAGACCCTACGCTTAATGTGAAAACAGATGAGGAAACAGGGCAAACCGTAATCTCTGGGATGGGAGAATTACACTTAGACGTCGTTGTTAAAAGACTCCGTAATGATTTTGGCGTAGAAACGAGGGTGGGAAAACCCCAGGTTGTTTATCGAGAATCGATAAGTAAACCTGTCACAATAGAAGGAAATTTTTCAAAAGAGATAGGAGGGAAATTTCAATCAGGCAAGGTATGGTTGAAATTCGAACCAAAGCCCAATGGAACAGGATTCGAATTTCAAAATGGTCTTAAAGAAGCTATTCTTCCCCCTAAGTTCATTTCTGCTGTTGAAGAGTCAATAAGAAATTCGTCTGAAAATGGTGCTCTTTCTGGTTATAAAGTGGTTGATACGAAAGTGACCCTTGAAAATGCCCTCTATGTGGAAGGAGAATCTACGGAAATGGCCTTTAGAATAGCATCTGCAATGGCTTTTCAAAAAGGGTGCAGAAAAGCAAAACCATTTTTGCTCGAACCGGTGATGAGCACAGAAGTAACTGTGCCAAGAGAATTTGTTGGAGCAGTTATCGACGATATGAATACGCGAAATGGGAAAATAGAAGGAACTGTCTCTCATCCGAAGTTTCAGATAGTCAATGCCCTCGCCCCCCTTTCTCAAATGTTTGGATACTCGACAAGCCTCAGGTCTCTCACTCAAGGGAGGGGGACTTTTACAATGTCTTTTTCCAAATTTAATAAGGTTGAAAACTGATGGATAAGAGAAAGATTGAAATATGTGGGAATTGTGTATATTATTTTCAGGAAAAGGCTCTTATGATGGGTGAAAAAAAGGAAATTGGTTTCTGTTATCTGAACGAAACAAAAAGACTAAGGGGAAAAGATGATGATCTCTGTGATAAATACAGAGAGGGATCACGGTCAATCTAAAAAAATTTTTGTGAGTGATGTATAGGAAACTTTTTATACTTATACTGATTCTGCTTTTTACTTATGCATCTGTCTTACCCGTATCAGGAAGAGAGAGACAAAAATTAGGAATCCTGACCGGATATGTGTCTGGAAAACTCCTCTTTACTGAGATACCGCTTTGGAATAAACCAGGAGGACTCAAAACAGGTGGAAAGGTTAAATATAAATTAAAAAGCGGCACCCCTGTAGAAATTGTGCATGAGCTTCGTGTTGATAATCAGATATGGTATAAGATTAATACCTATGGGGTGAAAAAAGGTATGAGTGGATGGGTCCCATCTTTTGTTGTCCGGTCTCCTTAGAATATCCACTAATAAGGGAGGGAAAAAAATGCCAAAATATGAATACAGATGCACAAAATGCAAGAAAAAATTCACATTGACTCTATCCATAAAAGAAAAAGGAGAGAAAAAAATCAAATGCCCAAAATGCACCAGCAGTAAGGTAACTCAGCTCATCACTGGATTTTTTTCTCAGACCTCAAAAAAGAGCTAACTATCTCTTAAAAGAATCTCTGTTTTTAAAAGGTATACTTCATTTGAATATTTTCAAAAGATATATTTTCTTTATCATACCCATTCTGCTCTTTCTTCTCTCTTCTTGCGCTCCATACAGGGAAAAAATTATCATTCCTGTGGAAGGTGAAAAATTTGAAGAAACCGGGATTGCCTCCTGGTATGGGGAGGATTTCCATGGGAGAAAAACCGCAAATGGAGAAACCTACAATATGTATTCTGTATCTGCTGCTCATAAAACCCTCTCCTTTGGAACATTAGTTAATGTGAGAGATCTTGAGAATGGGAAGACACTCCTTGTGAGGATAAATGATAGGGGTCCCTTTATAAGGGGACGGATTATCGACCTTTCATACGGCGCTGCAAAAAAGTTAGATATGGTTGAAAAAGGAATTGCAAAGGTGAGGATTACAGTAGTAAAATGGGAAAGCCCAAAAACCAAAAAAAGAGGCATAAGCCGTGCGGGCTTAAATAACTATACCGTGCAGGTCGGCTCTTTTACAAAAAGAGAAAATGCAATCAAATTGAAAAATCAGCTGGAGAAAAGTTTTAGAGATGTTTGCATTGTTGTTCACGATACAAACCAATATCGATTTTATAGGGTGAGGGTGGGTATCAATTTAAGTAAAGAATCGGCTCTTCAATTAGTGAAAAGGTTCGAACTGGATAATTTTTCACCATTTGTAACTGCTGAGTAAAAATAAAAAATATCTGCTTTTTCAGTAGATTGATCAGAGTAGAGAAGCCTTTTTAAAAAAGGCTTTCTCTTTTTATTTTGACGGTTTTAATTAATTAAATTATATTTAGATAAAAGAGTCCAAATTATTTTTGAGAAGAGAAGGAAAAAGGGGGACAGTGAATGAAATTTTATGGCTATTGTGAAAAATGCTTGGCGCCCGTATTCCAACATATTGATCCTGATATTGATGTCTATAAAGTGAGGTCCTTAAGATGCTGGAACGGGCATTATCATGAGATCATCAATATACATTTTTCAGAGATGCCGCTTGTTTATAAAGATAAAAATGTTATCCATATCACCAGCCTTCTTCAAAAAAATTTATCGAAAAAACAACCTTATCCTGTTAAGAGGTGTTTAGTAAAGTAAAGTGCTAAAAAGGAT
>DATKYB010000028.1 GCA_035528715.1 Nitrospinota bacterium
GAATGATTTCTGATTTTATTTAAATACCATTTGAGGCTAAAATCGCTATGCTTGGCTAACAATAAGAACGGATGTTTTTTTTGACAAGAAATCAATAAATGTGTATGATTCAAAAAATTAAAATGTTTAGTAAATATAAAAAATTATTATTGTCTTCTTTTCTTCTGGCCCTTTTTTTGTTTTTTTTTGTGTGTAACGGCATCTCTTTTCAAAAAGGGGTGGGTAAAGAAGTACTGGTTAAAAATGTACTCAAGGCTTACGGTGGAGAGGATAACTTAAGAAATACAAAGAATATGATAATAGATGGGGAAGTAAACGCTCTCTTTAAAAAGAAAAGAGGAACAAGCAGAATTTACATACAATATCCAGACAGGTTTAAGATAGAAATCAGATACAAGGATTCTTATGAGGTTTTGATATTAAATAAGGATAGAGGATGGAAGAGTGTTGGAGGAGATTTTGTTGAGGTAAAGGGCCCTCCTTTAGATGTAATGCTTTTTAGTTTCAGAACAATAAATGTCCCTCTTGAATTATTATCTCCCGAAAATGATGTAAGTTATTCAGGTTTAAAACAAAGAGGGGACAAAATATTTGAGGTTTTAGAAATATCCAATAGAAAAAATAAAAAAATTGTTCTGTATATAGATCCAAAGACTTATTTAATAAAAAGAGTCAAAGGTTTCATAAATCTGGATAATGAAATTACAGAGCTGGAAAAAGAATATGGAAATTTTAAAAAGATAGATGGTATCTTTTATCCTTATTCAGCTGTAAGTTATGCTAGTGGTTCGAAGAAGATTTTTGCAAATGTGAGAGAGATTATCCTAAATCCTCAGTTAACAGATAAAATGTTTATGCATTAAATAGGGAATCATGGCAAAAAAGGGCAAATTTTTAAAGAGATTAGAAACAAATTTTTTTAGACATGGAAAGAAAAAGGATATGCTATCTCTAAATAGAATACTGTTACTAGTTTTTGTTTTCGGATTTGTGATCTTGCTATCTGGTTGCAAAGGAGACTTAAGTTTCATCCAAAAACCACAAGATACAAATCATGAGTTGATAAAGAGGGCTCAGGAATATGTTATCGAAGGATTAAATTTCTATGAACAGGGAAATGATAAAGAAGCAAAGCAGAGATTTGATCTTGCCTTAAATCTTCTATCAAAAGCTGACCTCCCTCCCGGTCACAAAGATCTGGAGCTTCTCGAAATAGGTCTCCCTGAAAGATACAAAAGATATAAGTTGTCTCAGATTTATTCAAGACTACGAGGAGAAAAAGTAGATAAACCAAGGTTAGCAGAAAAAGAGATTGAAGAGTCAAGAGAAAAGATTCGACTAATGGACGAGACAATCGTTATTGAAGAATTAATGGAAGACATAGAAAAACAAAAGAAAGCAGAGGCTGCTCAAAAGGATGTTACGGATCTTTCTGATGACGAGTACATAAAAAATGAAATTGTTCGCCTCATGGCTGAATTCGGAGAGGATGAGTATGTCGTGCCTGATATATTTATTTCGAGTGTTAAACATTTTATAAACGCATATCAGACAGATGAGAGAGAATTTTTTGAAAAGGCTCTGAGAAGGTCTGTAAAATACCTCCCCTTGATCAAAACTATATTTGCTCAAAAGAGGGTGCCAGAGGATATGGCCTATATGGCACTTGTGGAAAGCGGATTCAACCCTCTGGCTGTAAGCCGGGCCAGGGCCAAAGGGCTCTGGCAGTTTATAAGATCTACGGGAAGGATTTACGGACTGAGAAGTAATCGATATATTGAAGAAAGATATGATCCAATAAAATCCACATTAGCAGCAAGAAAATATTTTTTAGACCTTGTTGCTATTTTTGGTTCGAGATCCTTTATGCTGGCCATGGCTTCTTATAATGCAGGAGAGATGAGGATACAAGGATGTCTCAAGAGACTTGATGATCCCTTCGAACAAAGAAATTTCTGGAGTATCAGAAACTGTTTAAGAAAAGAGACCCAGGATTACGTTCCCCGAATCATTGCTTCTGCTATTATAGGGAAAAATCCCAAAAGGTTTGGTTTTTTTGATCCTAATGATGGTACTAAGTTTGAAACAGTTACTCTTAACAGACAGATTACTTTAGAAAAAATAGCAAAAATCTCGAATGTTTCAATAGACACTATTAGAAAGTTAAATCCAGACATGGATGGAAACAGCAAATATACCCCTTCAAGGGTTCGAAATTTCCTTCTTGCTGTTCCTTATGGAACCAAACAGGCCGTAGAAAGAGAACTTACAAGAATTCATGGGAAAAGCTATGCCCTAAAGGATATCACAGATTCGTATCAGAACAGAGTAAAATATGATGAAGAGAAGATAAGATACAGAGTAAGGAGTGGAGATTCACTTTCAAAGATTGGGAAGAAATTTGGCGTCAATTATAAATTGATTGCGAAGTGGAACAATCTGCCAAATTATAGAATAAGGACAGGGCAGGTTTTAACCATATATAAAGGGGGGGAAATAGCGTCTTATTATAAGAAGGAAAAGGAAGTCAATGGTAATGGAGAATTAAGATATACGGTAAGAAGAGGGGATTCTCTTTGGGAGATAGGGAAGAAGTTTAATGTCAATTATAAATTGATTGCGGATTGGAACGACCTTTCAGGTCATCGAATAAAACCTGGACAGGTATTAACCATCTATAGGGGGAGTCCAGCCTCTACTACAGAAATAGCCAAAAAAGTCAAAAAAGGGAAAAATCTCATTCGTTATGAGGTTGAAAAGGGAAATTCCCTTTATGATATAGGCCAAATGTTTATTGTTCACTACCGTGATATTATGCGGTGGAATAATCTAAGCAACGCAAGGATATATCCAGGGACTCAATTAAAGATATATACAGATAAAAATGCAAAACTGATCTATTACAAAGTAAAAGAAGGAGACACCCTATCAGATATCAGCAAAAAACATAATGTAAATTTGTCTCACCTATTAAGCTATAATGGATTAAGCCCTAAGGAAAAAATCATACCTAAAGATAAGTTGAAGATTTATATTATAGAAGATTAGATAAAAGTATGAATAAGATCTTTAACTTAATTCAAAAAGGCGAGAGCTTTTCAGTTGAGTTTAAACAAAAGATATCCTCTCCCAAAAGAATTGCAAAAGAAATCGTTGCGTTTTCAAATACAAAAGGAGGCTACCTCCTTATCGGCGTTGATGACAAAGGACAAATGGTTGGCGTAGACTCCATAAAAAAGGAAAACGAGGCTTTAATGGTCGCATCAAAGGTTTATTGCTCTCCGCCTGTTGATTTAAAGATAGACACAGCTTCTTTGAATAATAAATCGGTATTGATTGTTCAGATTGATGAGGGAAAGAATAAGCCATATCGATGTATTACTAAATCAGATGATGAGAGGATCTATATAAGAGTAAGAGATAAAAACCTGATAGCGAGTCGAGATGTCATAAGGAGCATGAAAGATGAATATCTCTATGAAAGGGAAAAGATAAAACTTGATAGCAATGAAAAAAAATTAATAGAATATTTAAAAAAGAATGAGAAAATAACCCTTAAAGAATTCAAAAAGTTTACTAATATTTCCAAAAGGAGAGCTTCAAGAATCCTCGTTCAACTGGTCAAGAAAGGCCTTCTAAGAATTCATACCCTGGAAAAAGAGAACTTTTATACCCTATCCTTTGAATAAAAACCCCAAGTAATGTTTCTTTAATTGACCTAATCATTTCCTTTTATTATATTTGAGTCTCGTTATGCGTAAGGAGAATAAAATGCTTCAACCTAAAACCGTCAGAAAACGAAGAAGAAGAATAATATATTTCTTCTTGTTAAATATCCTTGTCATTTTTGTTTTCTCTGGCTGTACCATAGGATATTTTCATCATCTTATTCATAATCAATTTGAAATCATTCATAAAAGAAAACCCATTCAAGAAGTCTTAGAAAGTAAATCTATTAGTTTTGAGCATAAAAGAAAATTAAGGTTGATTCTTGAAGCAAAAAGATTTGGTGAAGAGAATTTTGGCCTTGAAAAGACAGAAAATTATACAACCTACGCCGATATTAACAGGGAATTTGTTAGCTATGTTGTATCAGCATCATCGAAATATAAACTTAAGCCTTATCAATGGAAATTTCCCTTTTTAGGGACCATGTTATATAAAGGTTATTTTGATTTAGAAGAAGCCTTGAAAGAAAAAGAAAAACTTAAAAAGATGGATTTAGATACATATCTTAGACCTGTAGCGACCTACAGTACGCTGGGATGGTTCAAAGACCCTGTATTGTCTTCTATGATGAAATATGACGATTCAGAGCTTATTAATTTTGCTATCCATGAGCTTGTACATGCCACAATATATTTAAAGGAATATCCAGAGTTTAATGAGGGTGTTGCAACTTTTATTGGAAATCAGGGTTCGCTGGAGTTTTTGAAGTTTAAGTATGGCAAAGATGCACAAGATTATAAAATGGCTAAAGAGATGATTCATGATGATCTCCTCTTTTCGAAATTTTTAAAAGGGGTTTATAAAAATTTAGAGGAATTTTATAGCCTTGTTATCTCTAAAGAGGAGAAGCTTAAGGGTAGAGAAAGAATATTTAGGGATTCTAAAGAAGAACTGAGGAGGCTAAAAGGAAGATTTAAAACTGAAACTTATATCAAGTTCTATGGAAAGGCAAGATTAAACAATGCTTTTATCCTTGCGTTGAGTCAATATCTTATTGATTTAGAAAATTATTATACGGTTTTTGAAATATTTAACCATAATTTAAAAAGAACAGTTAATTTTTTTAAAGGGGAGGAGTTTAAAAGGGGTGATCCTATGAAATATCTTAAGAAATGGATAAAAGATAATAAAAGTACCTCGTAAAGATTTGGAATTTTAAAAACAGATATTATTATTTTTATTAGAAAGATAGTTATATATAACAGTGTTGAGAAAGGAGAAGAGTTAAAATGGAAGAGAAAATTTATCAAGTAGGAGATAAGGTCCTTGAAAGAGGAACTTATGAATGTGATGTCTGTGATGAAAGTCTGGGTAAGAAGGTAAAAGTAGATTTAAAAGAAGGAGAATTTTTTCCAAAGTGCTCAGACTGCGGTGATATCGATATCTGGCGTAAGGTGTAATGCTTCTGATTTCGGATAAAAACTGAAGTTTTCAAAGGAGGAATGGTTTTATGGAGCCGTTTCTCCTTTTTTTATGCTGGAGAGATGTTTCATTTTTTTGAATTCATAGAGGGTGCCCATTGCGAGGTTTTGAGTCTTGATACCCTTTTCTTCCACTGCTGCAAGAGGATTTAAGCCACCAAAAACAACCATTCCAGCCCTTCCTTCGTGGACAGAGATATCAAGGAGATTCTGGCCCGGTTTTCCTATGATTAAAATACCGCCAAGACCAATTTGATCGAGTTTTTTTCTTATCTTGTTTACTTCTGCGATACTTACAGCAGGAATTTCTCGAAAACTTGCGCCGATGAGTCCGTTACCTGTCAAAACAACATTATTAACGGTTGTCATATTTCCTTTAATAAAAATCTCAAGAGGATCAAGTGAAGAACCATCATAGCTGATTATCTCTGTAAATCTAAGAGGCTCTCCATCCCTCATTTCAAGGAGTCCTCCAAATCTTGATCTTACAGGTATTCCGTAATTGAGCAGTATTCCATTTATAGTTACACTGCAGATTGTTCCTATAGCCATCTTCAAAGGAGGAACATAGTATTCTCCTAATTGATTTTCTGGTTCTTGGAAGACAATAAATTCTCCCATTCCAAGCCTTTTTTCAAGGACAGGGAGGATATATTTTAAAGATCTTTTAAAATCCTCTTTATCAATCAGGGAGATGTTAAGGATGATGTCACCTCTCAGGGTCTTTGGTGAGAATGACAATTTATAGGATATCGTATCTATCTTTGAAGCAATCAATCCAACCTTATCTATGACCAAGGCACTCTTTAGCTCTTCTTCTCCAGCAGGAGTTATCTCTCGTCCCCTCCTTCCAAGATTTCTTGTAAGCCCAAGTCTATCTGTTATAGCGAGATAGTATCTCACGGTTCTTTGGCTAAGATTGATTCCATAATTCTCTATCTTTTCAGCTATTTTGGTGCTTCCAAGGGGTCTTCTGGCATCCTTTAAGACTCTTAGCATAGCAATAATTTTTCTCTCAATCCTAATATCCATAATTTTTACCCCAAAATATTATTTGATGATATGGTAATAAATGTATTTATTACCTAAAATTTTGATTTTGTTAACTATTATATAGGCAATATTGCCGTTAATTATTTATAAAGAAATATTCTTTTCTTGAATGATATAGAAAAAATTAACTTTAATCAAATAAATTTCTTGACATAAAACGAATTCATGTAATATATATTTACTGGCAATTTCTTACCGTTTTTTTAAAAATAAATTCTTAAAATAGAGGAGATTGATAATGTCGGAAGTTAATCTCTTTAAAATTAGCCAGAGACAATTGGATGAAGCTGCAAAGATTCTTAATCTCGATCCCGGCATGCATGCCTTTCTTCGGGAACCGATGAGAGAACTTCATGTTACCATACCTGTTCGCATGGATGATGGAACTATAAAGGTGTTTAGAGGATTTAGGGTACAGTATAATGATGCAAGAGGACCCACAAAAGGTGGCTTAAGATTCCATCCTGATGAAACCATTGATACAATCAGGGCCTTGGCTGCTTGGATGACATGGAAATGTGCCTTGGTAAATATACCCCTTGGAGGAGCAAAGGGGGGGATTATCTGTGACCCAAAGAAGATGTCGGAAGGGGAATTGGAGCGTTTAAGCCGGGGATTTATAGACCAGATAGCAAGAATTATAGGACCTGACAAAGATATTCCTGCCCCTGATGTCTATACCACTCCACAGATCATGGCATGGATGATGGATGAATACTCTAAGCTTTCTGAAAAGAATCAATTTGGTGTAATAACTGGTAAGCCTTTAGAATTAAGGGGGTCTGCTGGGCGTGATGATGCTACTGCAAGAGGAGGGTGGTATACTGTTCGAGAAGCAGCCAAAGAACTGGGTCTAAATTTGAAAGGAGCAACAGTAGCAATACAGGGCTATGGAAATGCCGGGTATTTTGCTGCAAGCTTGGGTGAATCTCTCTTTGGATGTAAGATTGTTGCTGTAAGCGACTCAAAGGGTGGAATTTATAATGAAGACGGCTTGGATTCTGAAGAGGTCAAAGAACACAAAAATAAAACGGGCTCTGTTGTTGGTTATCGAAATACAAAAGCTATATCAAACGAAGAAATCCTTGAGTTGAATGTGGACGTTTTATGGCCAGCAGGATTGGAAAATGTTATTACAGAAAAGAATGCTGGAAATATTAAAGCCAAAATTGTTGCCGAGGCTGCAAACGGGCCTACTACTCCTGAGGCCGATGATATTCTTTATAAAAATAATGTTCATCTTATACCAGATTTCTTGTGCAATGCCGGTGGTGTAACTGTATCCTACTTTGAGATGGTCCAGAATTTTTATATGTATTACTGGGAATTAGAGGATGTTCATAAGCGTCTGAACAATAAGATGACAGCTGCATACCGAACCGTCTTAGAGACATCAGAACAATACAAAATTAATATGAGACAGGCAGCATATATTGTTGCTGTTAAGCGCGTAGCTGAAGCAGTGAGACTACGGGGATGGGCATAGTCTCAGATTATTTGTGATTAACAGTACTTCCAGCCATTATAAAATAATTTTGTCAGAAAGAACCCTCCTCCTTTATTATAAACCTTGCTTGTGTTTAAGCACTTTGCCTTCAGTTGGTCAAATATTTTGTCAAAAAAAGAAGCAGCGTTTGATTTTAATTTCTATTCTAAGAAACAAAGAGCTCGCTGAGTATTTGGTTCGGCAACAACTTTTGCATAACTACCATTGGCTGCAGAGCAAACATCGATCACATGTATCACATTTTCAAATTTGTAAGCATCGGTTGACATTTCTTTGAGTATATTCGGAGAGCGTTCAAAAAAACTCTTATTAAACTCGGTTTTCTCGTCATCAGGATAAATAGGGAGGTAGATGATATGAGCTTCTACCAGATCCTGAAAGAAATGAGTTCCATAGGAGACTTCTGGTACATGTCCCGCTTCTTCGCGAGCTACTTCTACGAGAACCGCAGCATTGTCAATATCTGCATAGCTTACATTGACCCCCAGATCTATATTACTGCTACCCCACCTCCCCGGTCCCATCATCATTACTTTACCTTCTGCAGTACGCAGATGCGCGTTGATATTTCCTACGATACGTCCCAAAGATTTCTTCCTATCAACCGTTTCAATTGCAGCATAGCTTTTTGGATCGATATATATGATATAACGTATATGACTAATCACCCCACTGCTGATAAATCTATTTGATTTGAACAGGATATTTTCTTGGGGTATGTTATCTGGAAATATCACTGGACTTGATATTCCTGGTATAGACATAGGCCGGCACTGAAGCAGATTAACTTTCAAACGTCCGTCTTTCCCCAGCGATGCAGTAAATTCAGTTTCTATAGGGTGACCATATACCCTTTCTAATTCAGTTACCATTTCTCCAGTAATACTTACAAATTCTGTTTTGTTGATAAGGTTGTTGAAAGTGAAAACAAGATTCTGCGCTGAACCGTCTACGTGGCTTGTAATAGGATCATATGGGTGACCTTCTTTGGTTACAGAAACAAGCAGGTAAAGATTGGGATAGTCCAAATCGGCAAGTGTGTCAGTAACAGATCGAGTCATAAATTTATTTGACTTCAAGTCGATAAGGTCTATCTCGTGCTGTGAATACTTCACGATTTTCATACCAGACTCAGGTCTCAATTTTGGATTGCTAACGGGAATCATCCTTGGATAATCGCCTCCCACTCGATCCACTGCTCGTGTACCCAAGCCAAAGACTAAACGAATAAGTCCCTTTTTAGAATCAATACGGTCTGTCCAGACGTATAAGTTTCGAGATAGTGCTACACCTGCAAGAGTCGGAAAGAAAAAGTTTTTGTAAGGCACACCTGAAACGCGTTGGACCAGAATTGCCATCTGTTCATCACTTTCTCCCAGGCCTCGTTTGCGTCTATATGAGAGAGCATCCGGGTTCAATGCACTTGCAAAGACAAGTTTTACTGCACGTAAAAAAACCTCTAATCTATCGTGTGGATTACCTTGGTTGGCACAAAATTCACTTCGATACTTACCGGCAAATGCGTTTCCAAAACTATCTTCCAGCAAACTACTGGACCTTACGATAATCGGTGCCTGTCCAAAATAATCGAGCATGTTGCGAAACTGCTCGACTATTTCTGATGGAAATTTTCCTGCAAGGAAACGCTGTTCAACCTCCTTAAATTCTTCATGTGAAAACCGGGGCTTACTCGACAACTGTAATCGCAGTCGGAACAGGTCGTTATTTACTAGGAAAGTGAAAAAAACGTCAGATCCAATATAGAAAGAGTCATGATCTTCCATTACCTCGGCAAGACCTCTTTTGCGTTTATCATCTGAAAGGATGCGCCTTGCTAGCAACATCCCGGCAGCCTTGCCTCCGATACGCCCAGAACCAATAAGTCGATCACGAATATTAAAGAGGTCATCTAATGTAAAATATTGATCAACAAGTCGGTTGAATTCCGGATGGTTTCCTACCATCATCCTCGAAAATTCTTTCTTTAAAGTGGCAATTTCTGGTGATTCTTCAGGTAATTGCTTACCAGTTTCACAATATTGAATCAATTTTCTATATACGCTTTGCCATGGAGCAATAGAATGAATATCAGGATCAAGTGGTTTTTTATGAGCAATTGTAGTCACCTCAGCTGCATCACCGCTGCTAAATATGGGGGACCAAACTTTTTCTGAAATAACATGAGGTAAAAACATTTGCGAGGAATACCGATCCCAAACCTTCAACGGATGGAGATATCTTTTGTCCTTTACTTTGCAAATATCTATTAATACCTGCGTTGTATCTCTTATCCTTGCAACTGCACTATGAGAGTGCTGACCTCGCGTAAGTGCAAAATATGTTACTGTATCAAGCTCAAAAAGATAAGGACAGGTTACCTGGAAAAAGTTTGCTAATAACTCGTCTGTAGCCCATTCAACCACAAGAGCAGATAAGTTATCAAATATATAAAATACTTCCCGACCTCGTTCTTTGATTATTTTATGCACTTCACCGCTAAAAAAATCAAACCCAGGTTTTGGATCAACATTGATTATCTCAAGACCACTTCGAGGCTTAAGAATTGGCTCGTGAGGGGCAAATCTCATATAGACACATTTATAACCATTGAGTATTGCTTGGTTCAAGAATGGCTCTGTAAAATACAGATAGTCTTCTAAATTATCAACCTGCCAGACTACATTATCACCCAGACGCAATCCTTGTATGACTTCATCCAGAGGCTTTAAACCACTAGGTATTGTTTTTGATTCCCTCTCATCCATTTTTTAACTTTTTTTGAAAAAGATTATTTGTTTATTATATTATATATTATAAAAAAAAGTAAAGGTATAGCCTTCTTTTACTCTAGTCAATTAAAGTATTGGGAAGGGGTCGTCTATTAAAATGATTTTAGGAATTAAGAAGATTATCCTCGATATTTTGAATCTCAAACGCAGTCGGTGGAGTCTTAAGAAATCTGACTAAATATTGTGATGAAAATAGTTAAGGATTTTAAAGCTGTTTTCAATGATCATGGTTGCAGGCTCCTCTTTTTATCGGGTTACTTTCCTCTTCTCTTTTATCTCCCCTAATCCCTATGACCCATTTCTTAAGAGGAATATCTTTGCCAGAGTCTTCAATTGCCTGTTTGGCAATATAGTATAGAGCATGACAACAAGGAACTTCCATGTGGACTACTGTCAAGCTCTTTATATTAGAAGACTTAAGAAGCATAGTGATTTTTTCCTTGTAAAACTCAGGATCATCCAGCTTGGGACACCCAATAATGACTGCTTTATCCTTTATAAAATCCCTGTGAAAGCCGGCAAATGCAAAAGGGGCACAATCTGCTGCAAGGAGCAGATCTGCATTTTCAAGAAAAGGGGCACCAGGAGGGACCAAAGCAATCTTTATGGGCCATTGGGTTAACATTGATGGTGTTGTCTCTCTATCCTTTTTTCCATTATCCTCAATCTTTGGTCTTGCAAACTCCATAATCCTGCTGGAAGGACAGCCAGAAAATTGTGGATGAGAGGGCTTTTTCGTTTTTCCTCTCTTCTTTTTTTCTAGGTGTATCTTCACTGCCTTTTCATCAAACTCCTCTGCTTGTTTCTCTTCTAAGGTAATAGCACCTCTGGGGCATTCTCCAAGACATGCGCCCAATCCATCACAATACTTCTCGCTTATAAGCCTTGCCTTGCCATCGATAATCTTAATAGCACCCTCGGCACAAGAGACCACACAATTGCCACATCCATCGCACTTTTCTTCATCTATCTTTATAATCTTTCTCTTCTGCTTTGTTATCATATCTCTTTCTCCTTATCATTTATTTTGCTTAAAAACTTTTATTTTTAATTTCTAAGGTAAATATATAAGCTCAATAACAAAACGACATTGACTTAAGTCAAATGGGGATATTTTTTTAAAAAATAATAATTCGCAAAAGAACATTGACAGGATTCTTCTTTTGTTAGAAAATAATATTTCATTTTTAAAATGTTATGTTTTTTCTATTCGAAAATCTTAAGGTATTCCATCTGGATTATCTATTTCAATTGATCAGTTTAAATTTAGTAAGTTATCTTTATTAATCTTTTTTAATAAGGAAAAGGAGGTGAACCAAATAAGAAGATTATTTATGGTTCTTCTTTTCTCCGTGGTAGCTTTTTCTTTCATTTTTACATCCACTGTTATGAGTGGAGAAGATGTTGCCAAGGAAGCATTCAATGAGATGTGGTCTATATATGTATTTTGTAAGTATTCTGATACCAAGGCCTATGATGTCTATAATTACACCCTAGGCGAAAAATATGCTTTACAGGCAAAGAAGGCATATAAGAAAGGAAAAGGGCCAAATTTTGAGAGGGCTAAATATTTTTCAGGATTAGCTATGCCCCATCTAAAAATAGTCCAGAAGAAATATGTGGATGCTGAAATAAAGTAAAATTTATTAGAAAGGGGTTTACTTAAAAAACACTATAAAATAAGAATTCTGATGACTTTTTTTAATATCTATAGGAGTGCGTGTGTTAAGATAGATTTCGTGTTAAGGCTAACAGAATCGAATTCTGTCTCAATCTACTCCCCTGTATTTAACACAGTGTAAACTTTCTAAACCCTTATTAATCAATATTTTTATTTCGTTAAGAATCTTTTAATCAGGTTAAGGAATATGAAAAAAGTTATAATATTCTTTGTTTTCTTTATACTGATTGTGTTCTTAGATCAGTCTATCGTTTATGCCAAGATGATTATGGTGGATAAAGAGAAGGCAAATATCAGATCTGGACCGGGCACACAATATGAGATTTTATGGTCTGCAGTAAAATATACTCCTTTCGAGGTGTTATGTAAGTATAAAAAATGGTATATAGTAAGAGATTTTGAAGGTGATATAGGTTGGGTATACGAAACTTTAGTGAGAGAAGAGAAGGCTGTAATCATAATAAAGAAAAACGCAGAGATAAGATCAAAACCAGGGAGTTCTTTTGATGTTCTCTGGAGAGTAGAAAAAGGGTATCCTTTTAAAGTTATAGAGCAGAAAGATAGGTGGTTAAAAGTAGTTGATTCTGAAGGAGATAGTGGCTGGATTTATAAAGATAGTGTATGGGGCTTATCTGTTGAATAGGTCTTATCTTTAAATTCTACCTTGACCTCGAAATAGAAATTTCAAATCATTTAATCTTTACTATTTATTCCTTTTTTTAAAACGATTGTAATAATAAAATCTTCTTTTATCAAAAGCCCCGGATCAAAAAGATTCTTATTTTTAAAGTATTTGGGGATATTTTATTTGACAAAACAGATAAAATTCTATAATGTAAGTTATTATATTTAAGTATGTTACAAGAAAGGGGATAGAAAATTTGATAAAGAGTATGACAGGATATGGAAGAGGAGAATATAAGAATAAGATTGGTCACTGTACTGTTGAGATTAATTCAGGAAATCATAGATACTGTGATATCTCTGTTCGTATGCCGAAACAGTTCAATATATTCGAGAATTCTGTAAAAAAATTGATTAAAGAAAGATTTTCAAGGGGACATTTTGATATTTTTATAACAATAGATTTTTTTGATAAATCTTTTATTAAGCTGGATATCGATTATAGACTTACTGAAGAGTATATTCATGCTTTAAGTAAGATTAAAAAGAGATTTAATATAAAAGGTGATTTGGATTTACAGACTATATTGAGATTAAAGGATATCTGGAAGATAGAAGAGAGGAAACAGGATGAGGGAAAAATCTGGAACTTAATAGAAAATGCCATAAAAAAGGCCATGAAATCTTTAGAGGATATGAGAATAAAAGAGGGGAAGGCCATTTATAGAGATACTATTAAAAGAATTCAATTAATCAAGAAATATCTGGACCGATTAAAACAAAGACTGCCAGAAATCATGGATAAATATTGCGCAAAATTAAGAGAGAGAATCAAAAGTCTTTTAAACGAATTAGACATCGATGAAAATAGATTTTCACAAGAAGTGGCAATAATGGCAGATAAAAGTGATGTAACAGAAGAGGTTATAAGAACTGACAATCATCTCGATCAGTTTCTTAATTTGATTAAAACGGAAGAGCTCATTGGAAGGAAACTGGATTTTTTAATACAGGAGATAAATAGGGAGGTAAATACTCTTAGTTCTAAAGTTAGCGATTTATTGATTTCAAATTTAGTAATAGAGATTAAGAGTGAACTCGAAAAGGTCAGGGAACAGATTCAAAACGTTGAATAGGAAAGACTTATTAGGGAATCAAGACAATTTTTATAATGAGAAAGGGTTCAGAAATGGCTAAAAAGGGGGTATTTTTTATTCTTTCAGCACCATCAGGTTCAGGAAAAACCACCCTTTGTAAAAGGGCTGTGGAAGAGATTGAAGGTTTGAAACATTCTGTGTCTTATACTACTAGAATGCCACGGCCTCGAGAAAGGGATAAAATAGACTACTATTTTATATCCGAGAAGGAATTTCAAAAGAAGATTAAAAGAGGTGAATTTATTGAGTGGGCAAAGGTTCATAACAATTATTATGGGACCTCTATAAAGATAATAAAAGAGAATATTGATAAAGGCATTGACCTTATATTGGATATCGATGTTCAAGGATCTGAGCAACTAAGAAAACAATTAAAGGATAGAGATGCTATCTTTATTTTTATTTTACCTCCATCATTAGGGACTCTCCGCGCACGTTTAAAAGAAAGGGCTTCAGATTCTGAGGGAGAGATATTAAAACGTATGATAGATGCTGATAAAGAACTCTCCTTTTATGATAAGTATGATTATATCTTGGTGAATAGAGATTTGGATGATGCCACTCACCAATTGAAATCTATTATCATTGCAGAGAGATTAAAGACCCGCAGATTCATATTTCCTTCAGATTTCTTTTAAAAAAGGGAAATAAATGATTAAAGAAAAACTGATAGTTTTAGGTGTTACAGGAGGTATCGCTGCCTATAAATCAGCTGAAATAATTAGAGGATTGATAAAGTTAGGGGCAAGGGTAAAAGTTGTTATGACAAAAAACGCGAAAGAATTTATCACACCCTTAACTCTCCAAACCCTTTCAAAAAATCCTGTAATCTGCGATATGTTTTCTCTGGACTATAAAGAAGAAATAGAGCATATATCTCTACCAGAAGAGCTAGACCTTCTCCTCGTAGCACCAGCTACTGCCAATATCATAGGAAAATTTGCAAATGGGATTGCAGATGATTTTCTCTCTACCCTTTTTCTAAGTATTGATAGACCTATAATAATAGCTCCGGCAATGAATGAGAAGATGTATGCGAATAAAACAGTTAGGCATAATATCGATAAGTTGAGAGCTAATGGCATCGAAATTATTGATCCAGGATATGGTGAACTCGCCTGTGATACAGTTGGATGGGGGCGTCTCGCAGATGAAGAAACAATTATAAAAAAGGTAGAAGATGTTTTAAAAAGAAAACAGGATCTTCTTAATAAGAAAGTCATGATAACAGCAGGACCTACTCAGGAACCGATGGATAGCGTAAGATTCCTAACGAACTTATCCTCAGGAAAGATGGGTTATGCCTTAGCTAAAGAGGCTAAGAGGAGAGGAGCGGAGGTGATCTTGATAAGTGGTCCAACTCATCTCATGAAGCCTCATGATATTGACCTTATATCCATAAGAACGGCAGAAGAGATGAGGAAAGAAGCAATGGATAATTTTAATAACGCTGATATTGTCATAAAGGCTTCAGCGGTATCTGATTTTAGACCTAAAAAAAGTGTATCTCATAAGATAAAAAAGGAAAGCGAGAATATCGTATTAGAGCTAGAGAGGACTCCCGACATATTAGAGGAGATGGGTTCCAAAAAGGGTAATAAGATTTTAATAGGATTTGCTGCAGAGACAGAGAATATCATAAAGAATGCGAAGGAGAAAATAAAAAGAAAGAATCTTGACCTGGTTGTTGCCAATGATGTTAGCAAGAAAGATATTGGATTTCAAAGTGATTTGAATAAGGCTTTTCTTATCTTTAGGGATGGAGAGATAAAAGACCTTCCTGTGATGACAAAAGAACTCCTTGCCAAAGAGATATTAGATAGTACCATTAAGATAATTCAGGATAAGGAGAGATAATACTTCATTGTGAAAGAAGAGATAAGAGAGCTCATTAGCGATATAAAGCTTTTTTTAGAGTATCAAAAGTTATCAGGAATAGAACTTTTTGAGATTTCATCTAAGAAAAGTTATTTTTCTGACTCGTTAAAAATAATTAAAAAGGAAGTTTTAAAGTGCACGAAATGTCGCCTTCATCAGAACAGAAAAAAGGCTGTTCCTGGAGAAGGCAGGGAGGATGCTAGGTTAGTATTTATAGGTGAGGCTCCTGGCAGGGACGAGGACATTCAAGGTAAGCCCTTTGTTGGCAAGGCTGGTCAGTTGCTAACGAAGATTATTGAGGCAATTGATTTAAAGAGAGAAGATGTCTATATTGCTAATATAGTAAAATGTCGACCTCCTGAGAATAGAAATCCAAATGAGGATGAAATTCAATCGTGTGAACCTTATCTTTTAAGACAGCTAAGGATTATCAAACCAAAGATTATCTGTGCCCTGGGGACTTTTGCTGCACAGGCCCTTCTCAAGACGAATGACCCCATTTCCACTCTCAGGGGGCGTTTTCATCTATACGGAAATATCAAACTCATACCAACATATCATCCAGCGTATCTTTTAAGATATCCCTTAAAAAAAAGAGAGGCGTGGGAAGATATCCAGTTGGTTCAAAAAGAATACAACCAATTGATTATTTAGCTCTTTTTTTTATCCATTCCTCAAGCCTCTTTTTTATCTCCTTTTCATAGCCGTTATCTGTAGGGAAGTAGTATCGTTTATTTTTTAAATTTTTTGGAAGATAATCTTGAGACACAAAACTCTCGGGAAAATTATGGGGATATTTGTAACCCCTGCCATACCCTATTTTTTTCATTAGGGATGTAGGGGCATTTCTTAAATGTTTCGGCACAGGTGAAGAGATTGTTTTTTTGATATCTTTTTTTATATCAGAATATGCCTTATATACTGCATTACTTTTGGGGGCTAGAGAAAGATATATCACGGCTTGAGCTAAAGCGAGATCGCCTTCAGGCTGTCCTATAAAATGCACGGCTTGCATTGCCGCAACAGATATCTCCAAAGCCTGTGGGTCTGCATTTCCTACATCTTCAGAGGCAAACCTTATTATTCTCCTCGCTATATAGAGAGGGTCTTCTCCTCCTTCTAACATTCTGCCCAACCAATACAAAGCAGCATCAGGGTCACTCCCCCTCATACTCTTATGGAGAGCTGAGATAAGATTATAATGCTCTTCTCCGGATTTATCATAGAGGAGATGTTTTTTCTGAATGTTTTCTATAGCGAATTCTCTGGTAATACGCTTGATTCCTTTAGCATCAATTGGTGCGATAGAGAATAATAACTCAAGGTTATTTAATGCAATCCTAGCATCACCATTAGAAATGGTGGCTAAATATCTTATCGTTTCTCTTTTAATTTCGATTTTGAATTTTCCAAACCCTCTTTCCTTGTCATTGATTGCATTATTGAGGATCAATTCTATCTCTTCTACTGTTAATGCTTCGAGGATAAAGATTTGACATCTTGAGAGAAGGGGGGAAATGATCTCAAATGAGGGATTTTGAGTTGTAGATCCAATCAGCAAGATTATTCCTTTTTCCACATAAGGGAGAAAGGCATCCTGCTGGGCCTTATTAAATCTATGAAATTCATCTATAAATATGATGGTTTTTTTATGAAAAAGACTCAGGTTATCTTTGATATCCTTGAACACATCTTTGATTTCTTTAATTCCTGAGGTTACTGCACTGAAGGAGATAAAATTTTGCCTTCTCATATGTGATATTATATAAGCTAGGGTGGTTTTGCCACTTCCAGGAGGACCCCAGAGGATAAGAGAGGGAAATTCATCACTTTCGATAGCCCTTCTTAAAACCTTGCCTTTTCCCAAGATATGTTCTTGGCCAATGAACTCATCGAGAGTAGAAGGCCTCATTCTGTCAGCTAATGGTCTGTTATCCATTATGAATAAGGTTTTTAAGGTTTGTAGTTTTATAAAATTGAGATTTGAAATTTAATCATATTTTTATCAAGAATATTTGTCAAACAAAATACTATTATTGTAGAAGGATTTGGACCAATCTTACTTTTTCTTAAATTCTTAGAGCCACCCTTATATTTCTCCTTCCTTGAAATATTTTTGTAAATATATTATTATCTATACAATAAAAAAGCACGAAGTTTTTCAAATATGAAAAAGAAGAAAGATAAATTTACTTTCAAGCTTCCAAAGAGTTACTATCTCACAAAGAGAGGGAAGAAAAAGAGTGGGCTGAGATCTCTTTTTGTACTTTTCTTTGTGGCTCTTTTCTTTTTTTTGGGATCTGGTCTTTCCGCTTATTATTTCCTATCAAAAGATCTTCCCGATGTAAGGCAGTTAAAGACATATACACCCAGTTTAATTACTAAGATATACTCAGATAATGATGAGGTTATAAAGGAATTTTTTATTGAGAAGAGGATACTGGTTCCTCTTGAAAGAATTCCTTCTTTTTTGAAGCAAGCCACATTGGCAGTTGAGGATGCCCGTTTTTATCAACACATAGGTATAGATATTTATGGAATATTAAGGGCTCTCATATCAAACATAAAGGCTGGAGAGGTTGTTGAAGGGGGAAGCACCATAACTCAACAATTAGCCAGATCCATGTTTTTAACTCCCCAAAAGACCCTTAAGAGGAAGTTAAAAGAAGCCATATTAGCTTATAGGCTGGAAAGATATTTTTCTAAACAAGAGATTTTAGAGCTCTATCTTAATCAAATATATTTTGGCCATGGGGCCTATGGTGTCGGGGCTGCAGCGAAGACCTATTTTGGGAAAAATGTAGAAGATCTTGATTTAGCAGAAGCGGCATTAATTGCAGGTTTGGCCAGAGCACCAAATATATACTCTCCATATGTAAGCTTGAAAAAAGCTAGGGATCGCAGAGAGCATGTTCTAAAAAGAATGGCAGAAGAGGGGTTTGTAACTGTTAGAAGTGCAAAAGAGGCTTTAAAAGCTCCCTTTGAACTAACGGGTTTAAGCAAAGGAGATGAACAAGCACCCTATTTTGTTGAGCATATAAGAAGATATCTTGGAAGGATGTACGGAGGCAAGAGATTGTATAGAGGGGGCTTGAAAGTCTATACGACTTTAAATCTTGATTTCCAAAAAGAAGCCCAGAAATCCTTACGTAAGGGTTTGGAGGATGTAGATAAGAGAATAGGCTATCGAGGTCCTTTAGCCCACATAGATTTAAAAGATAAAAATCAAATTGATTGGGATCAAGTATATAATTTAATAGCTAAAGAGAAACACGAGCTTCCTTTGAGAAGTGGTGAGCGAGTAAAAGGGGTTGTTGTTGGAGTAGATCATGATAGGGTTTTTATCGATTTTCACAGTGGTAGAGGTGTTATTTTTTTAAAAGATATGCTTTGGGCTAGACGTCCTGACCCAGAGGTTGATGCGTTAAATCGCCAAATAAAGTCTCCCGAGGAAGCCCTCAAGACAGGTGATATCATCGATGTTGAGATAAAAAAAATTGATTCAGGGGTTGGAGAAACAGTACTTTCATTAGAGCAGGAACCATTGGTTCAAGGTGCCTTGGTTTGCGTTGATCCTCAAACAGGTTATATTAAGGCAATGGTCGGTGGTTACGATTATACAAAAAGCCAGTTTAATAGGGCAACACAGGCTTTAAGACAGGCGGGGTCTGCCTTTAAACCTATAATCTATTCAGCCGCATTTGAGAAGGGTTATACAACCGCTAATGTTATTATAGATTCTCCAGTTATCTTTGATGAAGAAAAAAAAGATGATGAGAAATGGAAGCCATCAAACTTCGAAGAGAAATTTTACGGTCCCACGACCCTTCACACCGCCTTAATACATTCCAGAAATGTGGTAACCATTAAGCTTTTTAAAAAGCTGGGTGTGAATAGCATCATATCTTACGCGAGAAGATTAGGGATAATGAGTCCTTTAAATCATGACCTGTCTTTAGCGTTGGGTTCTTCGAGCGTCTCCCTTTTGGAACTGACCTCAGTTTACGGAGTATTTGCAAATCACGGTATGAGGGCAGAACCTATTTTCATAAGAATGGTGAAGGATTCGACAGATAATATCATAGAAGAAAATAAGCCGGTTACCAAAAGGGCGATTTCCGAAGAGGTGGCTTATATTACCACAAGTCTTCTTCAGGATGTTGTTAAAATGGGTACGGGTTGGAAGGCAAAAGCATTAGGTAGACCGGTGGCCGCTAAAACGGGAACGACCAATAACTATATTGATGGCTGGTTTATCGGATACACCCCAACAGTGGTTGCCGGTGTATGGGTAGGTTTTGATAGAGAGAAGACCTTAGGTAAGAATGAGACAGGTTCAAGAGTGGCTGCGCCTATTTGGGTAAACTTTATGAAGATGATTTTGCAGAATGAACCTATTAGGAATTATTCAGTTCCATCGAATGTTATCTTCGCAAAAATCGATCCCCAAAACGGCTTGTTGGCCACACCGGATATTAAAAATGCTGTTTTTCAACCCTTTTTAAAAGGAACAGAACCAAAGGAATACACACGTAAGGAGTTTTCATCTAAGGATTTTTTTAAACTCGATTTAGAAAGCGAATAGTAAAGGACTGAAAAATCTCTTTTTTATCTTAATTTATCTGGATAATCTCTCGATTCTTTACAGAGAGAATAAAGAGGAGCTTTTCTGAATCACCTGAAGATGTTATTGTTGTCGCCCCTGAGACCCCAGGGAAATCTTTTATTCTAAGTAATTCCTCTCTTAATCCCTCTCGAGTTTCAATCCCGGTCTTTAGAATTTTAAGGATGATTTCTGTGGCATCATAGGCTTGGGCAGAGAGGATATCAGGATCTTCACCAAAGGTTAACCTATAATTTTTTACAAAATCCTTTACAAATTGAAGAGGTGAGTTAATAAAAAAGCCGTCTAAGAACACAGAACCCTCTATATACCTTTCTCCAATGGATACTAACTTTGGAGAATTCCAACCATTTGCTCCTAGAAGGGTTATATTCGTTACATTAAAGAACTCCAATGCTGGAGCAATCAATCCTACCTTATCATAATAGCCAGGGATAAAGATTGCATCATAATCGACTTGAGGATTGATCCTGCTCGTTTCTAATAGGGGGTTGGGGGGGGATGTGGCAGTTTGCTCAGCTTTTAGTTCTCTGAGTTTCTTGTCTTCAAGGCCACCAATCTTTGCTATCTCTTTGCTAAAATCATTGGAGTCTGGGTCATAAGGTACAACATGTTTTATTTCCCCTCCTAACCTTATCACATGAGAGATAAAAATATCTCTCAATTCTTTACCATAAGGGTTATCTGGATAAAGAACGGCAAAGGCTCTCAAACCCAAATTATTATAGGCGTATTCAGCAATGGTCTTTCCCTGCATTTCATTTGTGAGGCTATTTCTAAAAACATAGGGGCTTATTTCTGTAATCCCTTTGGCATGAGCAAAAGGGGAAAAAATAGGTATCTTGTATCTATCTGCAATGAGGGCAGCCTCCTTAGTAGTGTCACTAAAAACAGGACCAATGATCGCTATCACCTTATCTTCTATAGCCAGCTCTGATACAGCTTCTGCTGCCCTTTTTGGACTTGTAGCAGAATCTTTAATAATCAATTGAAATCTTTCCTTTGCAGGATCCAGTTCTAAATTGCTAAAGGCTAACTGAATCCCGTGTAGAATCTTTTGTCCTGCTAGGGCGCCTTTTCCAGATAATGGTAAGATGGCCCCAATTTTTGTTTTATCTCCTACATAAGGTGTTTCTAATACGGATAACATCTCCATTGCTTTATTTCTGTATTTATGCCTTGGGAAAGAAACAAGAAAACCCTCTAGAGCCGTCTTGGCCTCTTTATATTTTTTTGATTGAAAATATAACACTCCGAGTTGGAACTGGGCATATCCTATGGGAAATTCTTTAGGGTATTTTTCTATAATCTCCTCTAAAGATCTCTTATCCATTTTCTCAATAAGATAAATTATGGACTTTTTTGATTCTTCGGCCAAACCTCCTTCTTCTATTAAGACCAGTATCTCTTTGTATTCTGAGATTGCTGAGATATATTTTTTCTTATGGGCGTATGCTTTAGCAATAAAAATTTTAATTTCTGCTTTTTTATGAGATTCAGGAAATTGGGGTAGGATTTTCGTTAAGGTTGCAATAGATCTTTCAAAAAGCCCAAGATAATAGTAGCAAAGACCTATTTTATATTCAGCATCACTGTAGATTTCAGATGTGAAAAAATTATCGAGTATTCTTTGGTAGTATTTTAAGGCCTCGGAATAATCTTTTTTCTCAAAGAGAATCTCTCCAATTCTAAAAAGGGCATTATCGACGGAAGGATTCTTAGGATAGCTACTTATAAAAGTCTTATAAGCCTCTAAGGCCACATCATATTGTTTGCTTTTATATAAATCTTCAGCATAACTGAAGTCCTTTTCTAATACGACTTCTTTTTCCTTTGGAATTTCGTGAGGGATTTTTTTTATCTCTAAAGGAGCACATCCAACGAGAAAATATAGGATTATCAAATTTAAAAGAGCTACAATTGATTTTTTATAATACATTGTATTTTTTCTCTTTAGCAGAAAATATTGATAATCAATATACTATTAATTAATGGAGTGTGTCAATGGGTAAAATGATTTTTTGAAAAGGAGTGATCCAAATAATCCATAAAAAATCCATCCGCTTAATCCCCAATATATATTTAGGTGAGATATAAATAGATCTCCCATACGGGAGATCTATTTATATAAAAAGGAGGATATGCAAACATGCTTGTTCAGTCAATTTTAAAAAAATTTCATACTGACTGACAAATGATAAAAAGGGTGAGGTGAATTTTACTATTCCAACACCTCAAGCACCTGTCGCTTGTCTTTTTGTGCCCTTGTAGCACTGAGAATAGTTCTTAAAGCAGTAATTGTTTTTCCTTTTTTCCCTATCACCTTTCCTATGTCTTCTTTCGCTACCTTTAATTCTATGACGGTTGAATTCTCGCCCTCTACACCCTTGACTTCGACAGCTTCTGGTTTATCAACAATAGCTTTCGCAATATATTCAATCAGCTCTTTCACATCATTCATCGTTATTCACCTCTTAATTAATGTTTAAAAAATTTCCTCCTGTTATATTTCAGAACAGGTTGAATCTAAAATATCTCACTTAAATTAATAATCACCTCCTTATGATAAAAAATAAAAAAACCGCAAAAGTAGTCTCTTACCCTTGCGGTTTTATGTTACTTTATCCCTGAAATAAACCGTCTGTCCTGTTCTATCTGATACCCTTATCAATATGCAAACTCTTTCTTCGCGTCCAATGGCGATTAGTTGGAAGCATCAATAGATGTAAGCCAATAATAAATAAAAATAATATCGTTTGCTTTTTTTGTCAAGCTTTTTTAACAATATTTTTTAAAGATAACTTATGGTTTCTGTCTTGATTAAGGCTTGTATCAATAGTATATTAAATTCTAAAAAATATATCTTTTGGTATGAAAAAGTATCCTGTAATAAATATTTTCCTTTTTTTTATTACCATCCTCACCACATTAATTGCTGGGTATTGGCAGGAGAATTGTTCTGGCTTTTTAGAGCTAGTAAAGAACCCTTTTCTTCTTTATAAAGGAATTCCATTTTCTTTTACCTTGATATTGATTCTCGGTGCCCATGAACTAGGTCATTATTTAACGGCAAAAAAGCATGGGGTAGAAGCAACCCCGCCTTTTTTTATTCCTTCACCCCATCCCTTGGTTGGGACCTTTGGTGCGTTTATCAGAATGAAAAGCCCTGTGCCTAATCGAAAGGCATTACTTGATATTGCAGTAGCTGGACCCCTTTCAGGATTTCTCATAGCTTTACCCGCGGTGATCATCGGCATTAAACTTTCTGAGATACAGACCTCTCACATCGTCAATGAAGTAACACCATGGTGTCAAGTTACTGTCGGAAGTTCTCTGCTCATTTCCTTTTTGACCAAAACCCTTCTCGGCCCTCTTCCCTCTTCATATCTCGTTTCTTTTCATCCGATTGCCTTTGCCGCATGGATTGGACTCTTTGTTACTGCATTAAACCTTATTCCCTTAGGACAATTGGATGGTGGCCATATTATATATGCAATTGTTACAAAGAGATACAAAACAGTAAATAAAATATCATTTTTTCTTCTTTTGCTTCTAGGGATTCTATGGCAGGGATGGTTCTTCTGGGCATTAATCATATTTCTTTTTGGTTTTAGGCACCCCTCTCTTATAGAAGAACTTTCCCCTTTAGACCTTAAAAGAAAGGTCATCGGAGCCATAACCATCATTATTTTCTTGATCACGTTTATTCCCATTCCCTTTATCGTCTAACAAGATTAAATCCTAACAATCAATATCTTAGATTATACTTAATTTTCTCTAAATATGGGGTTTTTATTTGGTATAAAAATTGCTTATTCATTATCAATAATATAGAAATTTATTAATTATACCTAATTATATATAAATTAATGAAAATTTGACTATTCAGATAATAAATTATAAGATGAAAACTGATAATTTAAAAATCCTATCATAAATAAACATGAATCTCCTCATTTTCTTGCCATTAATTTTAGATCTGACAAACCCATTTGGAGGAATCAGGAATGGAACAGAATAATGTCAGAAAAATCCGTGAAGACAGGATGATGAGCAAATCTGAATTAGCTAGAAAGGCTGGAATTTCTGTTCAGACTCTAGACAGAATTGAAAAAGGAGAAAGTTGTCGTTTAGATACGAAAAGAAAAATTATTAGGGCTTTAGGTTTCAATTTAGAAGAAAGAAATAAGGTTTTTATTTAAAGAAAGGAGAGTTAAATGGTTTTCTTTAAAAAGAAAGAGGTTGTTGGCCTCGATATTGGAAGCCATTCCATTAAACTAGTAGAGATAAAAGAAACGGGAAAAGGAATGGAATTGATAAATTTTGGAGTAATGCCATTACAACCAGAGGCTGTGGTTGATGGTGCAATCATGGATGCCAGTATTATTGTTGATACCATTCAAAACCTGATCGAGGTGCAGAAAGTAAAAACAAAGGATGTAGTAACATCTGTATCGGGAACATCGGTAATTATAAAGAAGATAAAACTTCCTTTTATGACAGAAGAGGAATTAGCTGAGACCATTGAGTTTGAGGCAGAGCAGTATATCCCCTTTGATATTAGTGATGTAAATATAGATTTTCAAATATTGGAAAGCGAAGAACTCTTGGAAGAAGAGGGAGCCGATCAGATGGAAGTGCTTATCGTGGCAATTAAGAGGGAAAAGATTGACGATTATACCAATCTCATTTTAGAGGCTGGAATGAATCCAGTCATTGTTGATGTTGATGCCTTTGCAATCGAAAATAGCTATGAAGTAAACTATGATTTAAAAGAAAAAGAGATAGTAGCGTTAGTAGATATAGGCGCTGCAGTCATGAATATCAATATATTGAAAAATGGTTTGACCTCTTTTACCAGGGATATCTTTTTAGGAGGAAACCTCTACACACAAAATATTCAGAAAGAATTTGGAACAACCTGGGAAGATGCCGAGGCCATAAAACTCGGCATTGAAATGGAGGGGATTTCAAAAGAGAAAGCAAGACGGATCATAGAGAGAACAACAGAAGAAATTTTTCAAGAGGTTAATCGGTCTTTTGAATTTTTCAGGTCAGCAACAGGAGATGAAAATATAGACAAGATTGTCTTAAGTGGTGGTTGCACAAAGATCAAAGGAATGGATCAATTTTTTTCTCAAAGAGTGAATATCCCTGTCGAAATCGTAAACCCTTTTAAAAAGATTCATTTTGATGAGAAGCTTTTTGATAGAGAGTATATTAAAGAGATAGCTCCTCTTGCAGCAGTTGGCGTTGGTTTGGCAATCAGGAGGGTAGATGATTAAGATAAACCTGTTAAATGTAAGACAGCGAAGAAGACAGATTGGGATACTACGGGAGTTCATTATCTATGGAGTACTTTTTTCCCTGTTTATACTGGGTATTTTTTATCATTTGATAGTGACTCAGAATCAAAAGTCGCATTTTAGAAAAGAGATAGTCAGCATAAAGGAGCGGCTTGCACCTTTGGAAAAGATTGCAAAAAAGATAGAAGAGTTCCAGAAAAAAAAGGGGCTTCTTGAAAAAAGGATTAATATTATTGAAGAACTTAAATCAAATCAAGAAGGGCCTATACGCCTATTAGATGAAATAAGTTTGAATATCCCTTCTCAGGTATGGCTCATTTCTTTATCAGAAAAAGGATCGAGCATTGAAATGAAGGGTTTTTCTTTAACGAATATTGGAATAGCAACCTTCATGAAAAATGTTGAGAGTTCAGGATATTTTAAAAATGTAGAGCTCATTCAGGCAAAGCAGACAATGGTTGAGAAGCGAAAGGTAAAAGAGTTTACTATAAAAATGCAGATGAACACGACACACTAAGGAGAGAAAAGAGTGGAGATTTTAGAAAAAGCAAAATCGGTTCCCACATATCAACGCTGGCTGCTGATTGCCCTTTTGATATCTTTTTTGCTCCTTGGATACTATTATCTCTTCTATCAGAAAAACTCTAAAGAGATGCATAAGCTAAAAGAAGAATTTTCTAGACTAGAATTTTTATTGAAAAACTCAGAGCTCAATGCCAAGAGATTACCAGAATTAGAGGCTGAGGTAGAAGAACTGAAACGGAAGCTTACATTAGCCTTGGCACAGCTTCCCAGCAAGAAAGAGATTCCTGATTTGCTCACCCAGATATCTTTCTTGGGAAGAAGAGCTGGACTTGAGTTTTTGCTTTTTTCTCCTGCGAAAGAACGTTTTAAGGAATTTTATGCTGAGGTTCCCGTTAATATAGAAGTTTTTGGGCAATTTCATGATGTAGCAAGATTTTTTGATATGATATCAAAGCTCAATAGAATTGTGAATGTTTCAGAATTGAACATGGAGGAACCCACGGTTGAAGAAGATAAGTTTTTTTTAACAGCCAAATACACAGCAACGGCTTTTAGATTTTTAGATGAGAAAGAAATAGAAGAGATCAAAAAAAGAGAAGAAGAGCAGAGAAAGAAAAAGGGAAAAAGATAAAAGACATGAAAAATATTAGCACAGTGATTCTGATGATACTTTTTGGATGGGCTATGTTTCACGTCATAGATACAGATCCTACTAATAAGGCTATAGCTCAGATGTCATTTAGTGAAGAATTGGGTACAAAGGCCGATTCTCATCTCATAGAGAGAATTGATTATAAAGGAGGAGAGAGTCGTCTATATAATCCAAAGGGAAGAAGAGACCCTTTTAAGTCTCCTTTGATCATCTTAAAAAAAGATAAAAAGATCCCTCTAACGCCGTTGCAGAGATATGATATATCAGAGCTCAAGCTTACAGGAATCGTATGGGGAGGAGGAGTAAGTTATAGAGCCATGATTCTTGCTCCTGATGGAAAGGGCTATTCAGTAGGAATCAATTCGCTTATGGGTAAAAATGGTGGAAGGGTGATTAATATAGAAAAAGATAAGATTGTGATTCAGGAGAAAGATATCGATTTATTTGGTAAGGTAAAAAAGATCAACATAGTAATGAAATTGAGGGAGGAGTGAGGAAAAGATGAAAAAAAACCGTTTTTTAATTTTATCAATAGGATTGATATTTTTAACTGTTTCTCTTCTCTTTGGGTGTGCCTCTAAAACCAAAAAGATGAAACCTAACATTAAAGAAGAGACAAAAATGGAAGAGAAAGAAAAAATAGGGACAGTAACGGAGGTAAAAGGAGAGACCCTTTCTGATAAGACCTTGATTACCATTCAAGGAACAAAGCCCTTAGCGAAATATACGGCCTTTGAAAATTCAGAACCTCTAAGTATTGTTGTAGACGTAGCAGATGTCAATTTAGGTCCACTCCCACAGCCATTAGGATTTAAGAACAAGGTAGTAAAAGAGATAAAGGCACTTGAAAAGGAAGGAAAGAAAGGGGTAGAAGTCACCATATTTTTGGCTGAGAAAACATCATTTAACCTCTATCCTGAAAATAAGAGCCTTGTTTTGAAACTAGATAACCCAGAAGAAAAGGTGGCCGCTGCTGCAATAAAAGAGGAAAGAGAAGAGATTAAAGAGGTAAAAAAGGAAATAGAAGAAGGGAAAGAGTTTTCTCAGAAAAAGGCTTCTGAGGAAGAGGTGGCACCTGTTGTGAAAGAGGAAAAAGAAGAGGGGCTTAAGGAAGAGAAAAAGGTCCCTTTGGAAAAAAAGGTTATAAAAGAAGAGAAAAAAGAGGGGGTGCCTGAAAAAGCATATACAGGAACAAAGATCTCTTTGGATTTTCAAGATGCGGATATTAATAATATCCTAAGGCTGTTATCTGAGGTAAGCGGTCTCAATATAATCTCATCTGAGGATGTAAAGGGAAAGATAACAATCAGAATGGCTAATGTTCCTTGGGATCAGGCACTGGATGTTATCTTAAAGACAAAAGCACTGGGAAAAGAACGAGAAGGAAATATTATCAGAATCGCTACCTTAGAGAGGTTAAATAAGGAAAGAAAGGAAGTGCTCAAGGCCAAGAGCAAAGAGGCAGAGGAACTCGTAAAGGAAAAAGAGTCAAAAGAAAAGTTAAAACCTTTACAAACAAAGATCTATCCTGTAAGTTATGCCAGTGTAAAGAATATGAAGGAAAGTATAGAGAAACTTATGAGTGAGAGGGGACATATTACGATTGATGAACGGACAAATGTCCTTATTCTAAAGGATGTCGAGGAAAACATCGAAGAGATTTCTAAACTCATTAAGGTCATGGATAAACAGACTCCTCAGGTATCGATTGAAACCAGAATAGTAGAGTCAAATAGGAATTTCGGAAGGGAACTGGGGATAAGATGGGGTGGATTTTTGGAGAGGAATGATTTTCAGCTCCAGCCAAATGCCCTCCAACAGACCGGGGGTAAACAGAATATACCCGTTAATGCTGATGGTGAAGCAGGACTCAATTTTGGTGCCTTAGGAGGGGTTAGTGCCGATTCTAATACCCATACCCCAGGAGGAGGCAATTTTATCATAAGCCTTCCTGCTGGAACCGACACAGCCATAACTGGACCTCTATCAGCCATCGGATTTGGGATTGGTAATATCTTTAACGACCTGAAGCGTCTCGATATAGAGCTTTCAGCAGCAGAATTGAATGGAAGGGCAAAGGTGCTCTCAACACCCAAGGTTACGACCCTAGATAATAAAGAAGCTGTAATATTGACAGGGGAGAGAATACCCTTTTCTACGGTTTCACAACAAGGAACAGAGACCGTATTTATCGATGCGGTTTTAAGCCTTAAGGTAACACCTCATGTTACACCTGATGACTTTATTTCTATGAAGATTACAGCAACCAGGGATGCAAAGGGTGAAAATGTCCCCCAGGTAGGGGGTGGTAGCCAGCCTGCGATAAACAAGACCGAAGTAAAAACAGAGGTATTGGTTAGAGATGGAAATACAACAGTAATAGGTGGGATTTTTCAAAATACCAAGCAAAATAGGGTAGATGGGGTCCCCTTTCTCAAAGATATTCCTGCCCTTGGATGGCTTTTTAAAAAGAAGCTTGTTCAGGATGATAATGACGAGCTGTTAATCTTTCTCACACCTAAGATTGTAAAACATAGGATGTAATCTTTGAAAACCATAAAAGTCAATCTCAGAGAGAGAAGCTATCCTATCCATATCGGCACAGAGATCATTGAAGAGATTTGTTCTCGCTTAAGAGAGTTACCAATAGGAAAAAAGATAGCTATTATTACGAATCCAAGGATAAAAGAACTCTATGGCGATTTTGTTTCCCATGCAGTTGATACGGCCGGTTTTAAACCTGAATTGATCGAAGTACCCGCTGGTGAAGAGACGAAGGATTTAGATTGGGCCAGAAAATTATATGATAAGCTCATTTCTTTACGAATGGATAGGCGTTCTTGCCTGATAACCCTTGGAGGAGGTGTTGTCGGAGATTTAGGAGGGTTTGTTGCTTCAACCTTTATGAGAGGTATACCGTATATCCAGATTCCTACATCTCTTTTGGCCCAGGTAGATAGCAGCGTTGGTGGGAAGACTGCTGTAAATCATCCTCAGGGCAAAAATATTATCGGGACATTTTATCAGCCTCTTTCGGTCTTCATCGACATTTCTTTTTTAAAGACTCTCCCAAAGGAAGAGTTCCTCAATGGAATGGCAGAAGTCGTAAAATATGGGATTATTGCAGACAAAAAGCTCTTTCATTATCTAGAAGAGAATACACAAAAAGTCCTCTCTCTTGACCATCAAGCATTAGAATATCTCGCAAGCAGGTCTTGTTCCATTAAGGCCAAAATTGTGGAAAGGGATGAGAAGGAGACAAATATAAGGGCTATTCTGAATTTTGGGCACACGATTGGACATGCCATAGAGACGGCTTCAGGATATCGGTATAAACATGGAGAAGCTGTTTCCATCGGCATGGTTTATGCCTCTCAAATCTCTTATGATAAAGGTCTGTGTGAGAAAAAGGATGTTCAAAGGATTGAGGGCCTTTTATCCTCCTTGGGCTTACCCATAAAAGATGAAGGATTATTGCCAGAGGATATCGTAAGGACTCTTGAAACAGACAAAAAGATTTTAGATGAAAAGATAAGGCTCATTCTCATGAAAGAGATCGGCAAGGTAGCTATTTATAATGATATATCTCGGAATCTTATCTTGAGGGTATTAAGGAATCATTAAATACGAATTTCATACCACTTTTCTTGACTAAAAAAAGCAACCTTGAATCTTCTCCAGCCCTTATCTAGCAGTGTTTTCTTTTAACGTTTGCTTTCTTGATAAGTATCTAAAAAATTAAAGTTTTTGTATCAAAAGGATATAAATTTAAAACTTTAAATACTGAGTACAGAAAACATGACTGGTCAGTCACTTTTGCCAAACTAATTGACCAACTTTAAAATTTTTCCTTGACTAATAAGGATTATATATTCTATAGTTAAAAAAACCAGCATAGTAATTTTATTGTTGAGGGGAAGAGGTAATTATATTTCCCCTTTTTTTGTAACTTATAATATTTAAAGTAATTTTTAAAAAGATGGTCAAGATATTAGTGATTCATGGGCCCAATCTAAACCTATTAGGGATCAGGGAAACCGAGATTTACGGTAATCTTGCCTTAAAAGATATTAATAAGAAACTGGAGGATTTAGCCAAAAAAAACGGGTTAGATCTGGAAATAATCCAGTCAAATCATGAGGGAGAAATCGTAGAGTCAATCCAAAAGTCCAGGGGCAGGATAGATGGATTAATCATCAATCCTGCTGCTTATACCCATACCAGTATCGCTATAAGGGATGCACTGCTGACTTTAGATATTCCTGTGGTAGAGGTTCATCTGTCCAATATATTTGGAAGGGAAGAGTTTAGGAAAAAGTCTCTTATTTCTGATGTTGTTTCAGGGCATATATCAGGGTTTGGACCGAACAGTTATATATTAGGATTTCATGCTCTACTTGAGCTGATAAATAGAGGGAAAGAAAAATGATGGTTTCGACAAGTGAATTTAGAAATGGGTTGAAGATAGAGCTGGGAGGAGAGCCTTTTTTAATGATTGAGTTTCAGCATGTAAAGCCTGGAAAGGGAGGAGCTTTTGTAAGAACAAAGCTTAAGAGTTTAAAGACAAAGAGTGTTTTAGAAAAGACCTTTAGGTCTGGAGAGAAGATTGAAGTGCCGGATATTGAGGAAAAAGAAATGCAGTATCTTTATAAGGATAAAGATCACTACATCTTTATGGATAATCAAACTTATGAACAGATATCAGTTGCAGAAGATCAGCTAGGGGGCAGTCAAAATTATCTGAGAGAAAATATAAACGTAACACTCCTTTTTCATAACAAAGTGCCTATTGAAGCCACTCTTCCAACCTTTGTCGAACTCAAGATTATAAAGACATCCCCCGGGCTCAAAGGAGATACAGTGAGTGGAGGAAATAAACCAGCTACTTTAGAGACCGGTGCTGTTGTGCAGGTTCCATTATTTCTCAATGAAGGGGATGTTGTAAAGATCGATACCAGAACTGGTGAATATATTGAAAGGGTTAAATAACTAATATTTACAAGGAGTAGGTATGGATTTAAAAGAGTTAGAAGAATTGATAGATCTTTTTGAAAGCAAAGAGATTTTAGAATTAGAATACGAGAAAGAAGGTGTTAAAGTTAAATTGAAAAAAGGGGGAGAGTCGGCATCGGTAGTTCTTAACCCTACTCTTACTCATGTCGGCAGCAGCGCAACATCTTCTCCTGTAAAAAAAGAAAAAGAGGAGGTTTTGGAGAAAAAGACAGAACATGATGATAAGCTTGTTACTGTAGAATCTCCTATTGTAGGGACCTTTTACAGGGCCCCCTCTCCTGAATCACCTCCTTATGTTGAAGTAGGTGATATGGTGGAGAAAGGACAGGTCCTCTGTATTGTTGAGGCGATGAAGGTCATGAATGAGATAGAAGTTGAGTTTAAAGGAAAGGTAGCATCAATACTGGTGGAGAACTCCCAGCCTGTAGAGTATGGAGAACCCCTGTTTCTTATAGAGCCATTGTAATTTTTTTGGAGATTTTTTGTATATGTTTAGTAAGATTTTGGTTGCCAATCGAGGCGAGATTGCGCTTAGGGTTTTGAGGGCGTGTAAAGAGATGGGAATCATGACCGTTGCTGTCCATTCAGATGCCGATGCCGATTCTCTACATGTAAAGTTTGCTGATGAATCTGTTTGTATTGGTCCTCCGGAGACCATAAACAGCTATTTGAACATAACAAATATTATATCTGCTGCTGAGATTACCGGTGCGGACGCTATTCATCCAGGCTACGGTCTCTTGGCTGAAAATCCAGGTTTTGCCGAGGCATGTGAGGCATCCAATATTAAATTCATAGGCCCGTCTCCTGAGAGCATTAGATTAATGGGAGATAAGGCCATGGCAAGAGAGACTATGAAAAAGGCCGGGATCCCGATTATCCCTGGGAGTGACTCAAAGATAGAAAATCCAGAGGAAGTCCTGAAACTGGCTGAGAAGATGGGATTTCCTATCATCATAAAGGCTTCTATGGGAGGGGGCGGTAACGGTATGAAGATTGTGGATGACGGAGAGAATCTCACCAAATATTTTCTTATGGCTAAAACAGAGGCCTATAAAGCCTTTGGCAGCTCAGAGGTCTATATCGAGAAATATTTAAAAAGACCGAAGCATATAGAATTTCAGGTTTTGGGGGATGAAGATGGGAATGTGGTCTATCTTGGCGAGAGAGACTGTTCTATCCAGAGAAGGCATCAAAAGCTGATAGAAGAATCTCCTTCTCCTATTATGACCGCGAAATTGAGAAAAGAAATGGGGCGTATAGCTGTTAAGGCGGCAAAGTCTGTGAATTATTTTGGAGCTGGAACTGTAGAGTTTTTAGTGGATCAGGAGAAGAATTATTATTTCTTAGAGATGAATACCCGTATTCAGGTGGAGCATCCTGTCACAGAAATGATAACGGGTATTGATCTGGTAAAGGAACAGATAAAGATTGCTATGGGAAAGCCCTTTGGATTTACTCAAAAGGGTATAAAATTTCAGGGCCATAGTATTGAATGTCGTATCAACGCAGAAGACCCGAAGAAGTTTGTTCCTTCCCCTGGAAAAATCACGGGTCTCAATCTTCCTGGCGGAAATGGCGTAAGAGTCGATACAGCTATCTATCCGGGTTACTATGTCCTTCCCTTTTATGATTCTCTGATAGCAAAGCTCATTGTTCACGGAAGGGACAGAGCAGAGGCTTTGGCCAAGATGAGAGTAGCCCTTGAACAATTCAAGGTAGATGGGATCAAGACAACTATCCCTTTTCATCAAAAGGTATTTGAGGATAAGGATTTTATTAGAGGGGATTTTTGCACAGATTTTATTGAAAAACCTGAAGTGGCTTCATCCCTTAAATGACTTCCATTTTTCTGACCCCCATTCATAAATTTACCCCATTAAGGAAAGGTTTATATTTAATAATTTTTTTTATGAAAGCCTTTCTTTGTCTATGGATTTTCTCTCTTATTTCAGGGTGTTCCGGGAGTGTAGAAAGATCGATAAAAGCATTAGATTCTCCAGATTGGCGGATTCGTCAAAAGGCTGTAAATCATCTCCTTGAATCAAAAGATAAACGGGCCATAGATCCCCTTATTCATAAAGGGCTGAAAGATGATGATTTCTATGTTAGAAGGTCCTCTGTCCAGGCTCTGGGAAAACTGAAAGATAAAAGAGCTGTTGGTCCTTTAATAGAAGTATTTAAAAAAGACCTTACTGTCAGGGAAGAAGCGGCATTGGCCATTGGACAGATAGGGGATAGCGAGGCAGTTAAGTTTCTTAAAGATCTGGTAGAAAGCGATGATTATATTGAAAGGGGTTATGGAATTGGTGGATTGGCTCAGCTGGAGAAAAAGGAGTTTTTTCCTCTTTTCTATAAATCTGCGAAGGATAGATTTTATTTTGTTAGAGAAAGAGCAGTAGAGGGATTAAGAAGAATAGAGGAGAAGAAGACAAAAAGTATCGATATATATGCGAGATTACTCAATGATAAAGATCCGGAAATTAGGGGCTATGCTGTGGAAGACATAGCAAGACTGGGGAACAGGGACCTTTATAAATATATTAACGAAGGCTTGAAAGATAATGACCCTTTTGTCCGCAAGAAAGCTGTGCTCGCAGCAGGCATGTTACGTGATGAAAGAACGGTTGATTCTTTAGTTGAGTTATTGAATCGAGATCCTTCCCTTAAGAAAAATATTATCAAGTCGCTCCAAAAGACAGGCAGTAAAAAGGTCTTCAATCTCTTTATAAAGTTTTTAGAAGATAAGGATGTTGAGGTCAGAAAAGCCAGTATTAACGCCCTCGGTGAATTTGAAGACAGAAGAATTATTGATCCTTTGATTTCTCTTTTTGAAAGGGATACTCAGACAAGAAAAGATGTCGTTTTAGCCCTTGGCAATATTAAAGATGAAAAGGCCTTTGAATTTTTAAAAGGGGTGGCAACCAATAGAGAGATGGGTGCTGATATTCGGGCATATGCTGTAGAGGCCATGGGAATGCACAGGAATAGAAAGGCAATCGTTCTTTTGAAAAATATATATAAAGGGGGTGAACCAAAAGTCAGGATAGAAGCTGTTAAGGCATTGGCAAATTTAGAGGATGAAGAGATCATCTCCATACTAGAAGAACTCCTAAGCACGGAAAAGGATGAGGAGGTTTCAATGGCAGCAAAGGAGGCCTTGAATGCCCTTCAAAAGAAAATTGGATCCCTTAAAAGGGAGGAGGAGAAAAAGGAAGAAAGAAAGGAACAATTAAGGTAAACAACCCAAACAACCAGCAATAATAAGCAAAATAGAAAAAATTTCCTTTCATAATGATACGAATCAGAAACTTTAGAGAAAGATATCCTGCCAAAAAAGCAACAATCATTCCAATAATATTTGGTATCATTAATGAGTAATCGAGATGAAGGAGTTCTCCTAACTTTAATGTCATGGCTCCCAAGATTGCTGGTATGGATAGTAAAAAGGAGAACCTTATAGCAAGTGATTTTTCAAGACCCTGAAAAAGTCCAAAGGCGATTGTAGAGCCTGATCTTGAAATGCCAGGCAGGATTGCTAAACCCTGCACAAATCCGATCACAAGAGCATTTTTAAAACTCATTTTATGAATGTCTTTGTCATCTTTTGAAAATCTTTTGGTTAGCCATAAGAGAAGACCTGTTATAAGGAGCATTATCCCTACGATTTTGAGAGAGGAGAAAAGCTCCTCCACTTTTTTTTCAAAGAGATATCCTATGATAAATGTAGGAATTGTTGCAATAATGATAAACTGAAGGAGTTTGATATTATAAGAACTTTTCTCAGAGGTTTTTGAGCTCTCTTTTTTCAAACGATTTGATACATAAAGATAAAGCTCTTTTACGATATTTACAATATCTTCTCTGAAGACCAAAAAGACAGCCATTAAGGTGCCGAAATGAACCATAATATCAAAGAGGAGTTGTGGTTGATGGAGACCAAAAAGATTTTGGAAGACGACCAAATGCCCGGAGCTGCTAATGGGGAGAAATTCTGTAATCCCTTGGATGATTCCCAATAAGACTGCCTTTATTATATCCATTAAAGATATCTCTTCTTTCCTCTTCTTGAGAGCAATTCAGTAATCTTCTTTATATCTTGCGCCTTATCCTTGTGGCATACAAGAAGTGCGTCTTTTGTTTCAACGATAATCAGATTATCAAGGCCAACCGTAGCAACGAGCTTATCAGGAGAGTAGATGATCGTGTCTTTTGTTCCCACTCCGATATGTTTTCCGATGATTACATTTTGGGATTTATCTCTAGGCAATATTTCCTTTAGACTGTTCCAGTTTCCCACATCACTCCAGGGAAAATCACACGGTATGACTAATACATTATCGGCCTTTTCCATTATTCCATAATCGATAGATATCTCACTTATCTTTGAATAAGACCTGGCTATAGCCCGCTCCTGTTCGGGTGTATTGAAGTAATTCTGTAAAGGTAACAAGCTCTGATAGATTTTTGGAAGATGTTTTTCAAACATCCTCAATATGGTGTTAATGCTCCAGACAAATATTCCAGCATTCCAGAGATATGAGTTTTCTTTAAGGAATCTTTGAGCCTTTTTTTGGCTTGGCTTTTCCGTAAAATTCAAAACGCTGTAAACATTCGTTTTTTTCATCCTCGCAAATTTTTTACCATAATGGATGTATCCATAACCTGTCTCGGCCCTCTTGGGCTTTATCCCGAGGGTAATCAGATAGTCACCTTTTTTTGCAATCTCCTCAGCAAGGGATAATGCACTAACAAATTTCTTTTGATTTTCTATCATATGGTCAGAAGGGAAGACCGCCATAATACCATTGGGGTCTCTCTCTTTGAGATAGAGGGCAGCAAGAGCTATGCATGGAGCTGTGTTCTTACCGACCGGTTCAAATATAAAGTTTTCTTCTGGGATAGAGGGAAGATGCTTTTTTATCTCTTTTTCCTGAGTTTTATTGGAGATGACAAGTATATTTCTTATGGGAATGAGCTGCTTTAATCTTTTGATGGTAAGCTGGACAAGAAACTCTTTTCCTTTTATCTTAAGATACTGTTTTGGAAGGGCTTCTCTGCTCAGTGGCCAGAATCTTGTTCCCTTACCTCCTGCCATAATAACACCAAACATAAAACTCCTCCTTTTACTTTGGCTCACCGCCTTTATTCAATGTCTTTTGAGGATTAAATAGAGGGAGCTTTTTTAAGATAATAAATCCAGCAAAGAGAAGGATAATAAAGACAATTGAGGCAAGATTAAAATTTCTTTTGAGAAAACTCTCAATCTCTTTGCCAAATAAGAGTATTGAAAATCCCACAATAAAAAATCTTCCTCCCCTACCGATGATAGAGGCGATAACAAATGTTTTAAAATTTACATAAAGAGCCCCTGCAGAAATCGTAAAAACCTTATAAGGAATAGGGGTAAAACCGGCTATAATAATAGCCCATGCCTCAAACCTTTCAAAATAATTATGGGCAAGCTCAATCTTTTCCTTGGAGACAACTCTCTTTAGTAGCGGCTTACCTCCCTTTATACCGATCAAATATCCAAACATGCCTCCCAGGACAGAACCAATAAGGGTAATAAGGGCGTATATAAGGCTAAAAGAGGGGTTGATGAGTGATAGGGCTATTAATAAAATATCAGGGGCAATAGGAAAAAATGAGGATTCAGCAAAGGCTATCAAAAAGAGGGCTAAGCTCCCAAAAGGGGTCTGTGCCCACTGAATGGTCCATGTAAGAAGGTTTTCAATCATATCATTCCTCTAACTCGAGCCCTCCCAATTCCTTTAGCTTTGTTTTGAAAATCTTTCTTATCTCTTCCAGTCTCTCTTTACTATTGGCTTCAAAGCGTAAAACGAGGACCGGCTGGGTGTTTGATGCTCTTAGCAGTCCCCAGCCATCAGGAAGAGTTACCCTTACCCCATCGATATCTATGACTTCAAAGTGTTCTTTAAAGTAAGCCTTGATCTTTTCAACAACCTGAAATTTCATATTATCAGGACAGTCTATCCTGATTTCCGGTGTAGAAAATGTTTTTGGGACATCATCAAGTAGTTCTGATAGTTTTTTTTCTGTTTTCGATAATATCTGCAAAAGCCTGGCTGAGGCATAAATGGCGTCATCATATCCAAAGTAATCATCAGCAAAAAACATATGGCCACTCATCTCCCCTCCAACAGCGGCTTTTTCTTTTTTCATCCTCTTTTTTATTAGAGAATGGCCCGCTTGTCCCATGATAGGAATTCCACCATGTTTTTTAATATCATCAAACAGGTTCTGAGAACATTTTACCTCAAATACGACCTTTGCTCCTGGATTTCTCTTAAGGATATCTCTTGAGAATATCATTAATAAGTAATCTCCAAAGAGAATTTCTCCATTCTCATCAACAACCCCTATCCTGTCTCCATCTCCATCATAGGCTATGCCCAAATCTGCTTTGTTCTCTTTGACTTTGGAAATCATATCTTTGAGATTTTTGGGGACTGTTGGATCTGCAAAATGATTCGGAAAATTCCCGTTAGGCTCACAGAAAAGCTCGGTTACATAACAGCCAAGCTTTCTTAAAAGCTTTGGAGCTATGATACCCGCTGTCCCATTTCCTGCATCGATAACCACATTTAGTTTTTTTTGTAGATTAATCTTTGTATAAATAAGGTCTATGTATTCGGGGATAATATCAGAATAGGATAGTTCCCCCTTACCCTTGGAATACTCTCCTTTTTCAATGATCTTTCGAATATCCTGTATTTCATTTCCAGAGATCGTCCATTTTCCTACACAAACCTTAAACCCATTAAACTCAGGAGGGTTATGACTCCCTGTTATCATGATCCCCCCGCTTGCATCAAAATAAAAGAGAGCATAGTAAAGAAGTGGTGTAGGAACCAATCCCACATCAATGACATCCCATCCTGTAGATAGTATCCCCTCAATCAATCCATCCTTCAATTCTTCGGAATTTAACCTAAAATCCCTGCCAACAGCTATGGGACCTTTTTTTTGCTCGGTAATATAAGTACCATATGCTCTTCCGATATCGTAGGCAACATCTCGATTGAGTTCTTTATCGATGATGCCTCTTATATCATATTCTCTAAATATTTGTGGATTCATGATTTATCTCGAAAATAGGATAAGTAATAGTAACATTGAGGGTTTGGACGGTCAAGAGTTTATTCGGTTATGTCCTTTTCTTGCTCGTCCAAGAAAAGGACGAAAAGAAGGACGCCCCGCCTGCTTTTCTTAACAGGGTTTTGTCTTTGTTCACTCAGCCGAGGCAAAAAACTTGGCTTCGCCTTCAGACACTTTGCCTCTTTTTTCCTCGTTCACTTGAAAAACCCCTAAAAAGCAGAGGGGGGATTAAAAAAACATGATTTCCTTGCTCCCCTGTCAAACACCTAAAAAATCGAAAGGGGAATTATATCTAAAAAAAGAACTTTAAAAAAACCTCATGGAAAAAAGCCTTTCTTTTTGTTAAAATCTATAATTATTTTGAGGAGAGATATCATGAAAGGTCGGACATGGAAAAATATTGAGAAAAATGCTTCAGAAGAGATTAAATCTTACCTGTCAGAAAATGGTGGGACTTCTGAAGAGGTTAAGAGTTTGTATGAAGAGTGGCGGATTAGGTTTTCAGATTCAACCTTTACCTATTATACAAAGGGGACGCTCTTTTCTACTCCTTCTCCCTCCAATGATCCTGCTGTATACAAGGCATGGAAAAAGATCGATTCTTTGGTGGGATTCACTTTTAGCAGACCAAAAAAGGATTTTCTCATGGGCCTGGATGAGACAGGAAAAGGAGAAATTATCGGTCATACCGTTCTCGCTGGAGTTATTTTCCCTAAAGGTATTTTCGAAAAGGTTGATTTGTTGGTTGGTCCTGCAGATACGAAAAAGAGGCACACTTTCGAATACTGGGACAAGATTTTTGAAGAATTAGACCATTTTAGAAGTTCTGGATTTGATTTTATTACAGAAAAGATATCCCCTTCTGAAGTAGACAGATACAACTTTAACAGAATAATGGATGTAAGATACCAAAGGATACTTTCCCTTTTTTTACAAAAAGTAAAAATCAATCAATGCAGGATTGTACTGGATGACTATGGAGTGGGTACAACCCTTAACCGATTTCTGAATTCTCTGACACAAAAAGGAGCAGAGGTAATCATAACAAAAAAAGCAGAGGATAAATACCTTGGAGCAAAAGTCGCTTCTTTAGTCTCCAAGAGAATACGAGAAAAAGAGATCAGAGAAATCAATGAAAATCCAGATTATCAGATCAACGGGCTATCAATTGGCTCAGGCAATGCTGGGGACAAGCAAACCTTGGATTGGTTAAGGAAATGGCATGCTGCAGGTAAAGAATGGCCTTGGTTTATTAAAAGGTCGTTCAAAACGATTTGGGAAATGGAAGGGAAAACCAAAAGCCATAAAAAGATTAATCCTCCTTCTGAAAAAATCTGATAAAAAGAATCCTTGTTTTTCTCCTCATCATTCAAAAATTCCTACGATTTTTTTTAAAATTTTTTACTTATGTGCGTGCCACATCTTTATTCAATATTCCCTCACTGGTTCAAAATTGCCCACTTAAGGATTTTTTTTCATTGTCAAATTCTTAACGCTTCATTAACACCCCGATTTAAAATAGATTAATATCTTTAATATCAGATAGTTACATCTTTATATCAGATAAACAGATTTTGGAATTTCATGGCATAAAAAATGCTAAAAAAGGGGGTAAATAATCCTCAAGATTAAGGTGTGTTTTGTCGATATTTCATATAATGAGGAATATTAGCTGAAATTCGAAAGGGATGGTATGTCAGAAAATATTGATATATCAAAAGTTATCTTAAAAAAAGAGGGAGTAAAATTTCTTAGAGAGGCTGGAGACATCTCAGAGGTTCTTAAAAAAGAGGAGCAAATTCCTTCTTTTTTGGATAATATAGAGATTACACCCAGAGGCCTTCTCAGTAATCCCGAACTCTTCGACTTTCTTAAAAAGGAGCTGGAATCCAAGACAATAAAAGATTACTTTCAAGGGCTTGTTACTGAAGATAGGAAAGAAGATATCTTTGTAATCAGGAGAAGATTAAAGGAAGAAGGAGTCATTGAGAATAAAAAAGATTCAGGCAATATCCTCTCCCAGCTTTTGTTTCACCAGATATCGGATCATAATGATATCCTATCCCCTGAGAAAAGAGGTTTAAAGATATTAAATATCTATAGCATAAAGAGGCTCAAGACCCTCTTAGAGAAAGAATATAAAACTCTTGAGAATGAGAAATTAGGTCTTCAACAAAAATTAGCAGATTTAAAGAGTCGTATAGAAAAAATATCCTTTTCTTTAGAACCAAGATATGGAAATCATAAAAATCTTGAAAAGGAATTCTATACCGCCCTTTCTGATTATCAATCCTTCCAAGAAGAGTTTAAGAAAAAAACAGTAGAAATCGATGTAAAGCTAAAGAAACTTGAAAAGGTTCTCTCCATTGGTAGCGAATCAATAAAGTCTTTTCAGACGATGTATTCTCAGGGAAAAAAGATATATGTTGATAACAATTTTAGAAGGCTTGACCAAAGAATCGTTGAATCGAAACAGGAAAAATATAGAAAGCTTGAAAGGCTTTACAGTCAGGCAAAGGATGAGAAAAAGGAGTGGCAGGAAAAGCTGAATAAGAAAGAAATCAGTCTAGCTAATCTCAAGAGTAAATTTAAGACCAGTGAAAAGATGATTAAATATTTCGAGCACGTTAACGAAAACTGTAAGAGGACAGAAAAAAAGTTAAAAGAGGAGCTAAAGAGTTTAGAGGAAGAGAGAGCAAAGAAATCAGGCAAGCTCGATACTTTGGAGGAAATTATCGATTCATATGAATCTTGTAGAAAATATTTAGAAGAAGCCATCAATGAGCTGGCCATCGATATCAATTCAGTTGAAAAGAGAATGGGTTCTTTAACCGATGCTATTTTGGGTCTTAATCAATTAAAGGATACTGAAGGGACATATAAGGAGACAGTAGAAAGAGCAAATGAGAGAATTAAGGAGTTACGGTTTTCTTTGGACAAAAATTGCCCTCTTATCAAGGCATTCATTCATAAGAAGAAGCGAGAGCTTGGTGACAGAGCGATTCTGGAAGAAGATCTTGAGTCATCCCCTCTTATTGAAGAGTATCGCACTTTAGATTCTTCTCATAAGAGATTGATGGAGGAGCTTCAAAAGGAGATAGAGGAAAGGAAAAAGATTGTCAGTGAAAGAAAGACATGTTTTGAAAGGATCAAGGAAGAGCTGGAGCGAGGAAAGGATGAGATAGAAGGAATACAGAGAGACTTGATTGATGTAGGATTCAGGTTATCAACAAATTATAGCATATTGAATCTATCATGTATAAGCCGTGAAGTTTTTTCCAATCTCTTTCTCTTTATTTTTCTAAAAAAAGATTTTCAAAAATTTTCATTGCAGGAGTTAAAAAGCGCAACAGAAGATCAGAGCCTAGTATTAAAGGAATTA
>DATKYB010000029.1 GCA_035528715.1 Nitrospinota bacterium
CCAATGCCAACACCGGAACTAAAGGCCCCCCCTCCATTCCATTCTAATAGCTCTAAGACCTTTTTTGCCCTTTGATCAAATTTGTGCTTGAGTTTCATATAGAGATAGACACCATCTACATGATTATCAACTGTTAGAATCTCTCTTTGTAACCCCCGATTATAAAAATCTTCTGTTCGCTCAAGAATGATATCCATGGCAGTGCGGCTTTCTTGATAGGAGAGGTCATCAGTGGAAATGTTAACCCCTCTCCCAGAGTATACGAGGTGATAAAAGCAGGCCCTGTTTATCCCTTCCCTTTCTATAAAATCAAATATTTTAGGGAGATCATCATAGTTTTGTCTTGTGAGAGTCATTCGGAGTCCAACACGCTGACCCACATTAACGCAGTTTCTAAAGCCATTCATCGCCTTTTTAAAAGCACCTTTTTCTCCTCTGAATTTATCGTTTGTTTCTCCAATGCCATCGAGACTAATTCCTACATAGGTAAAGCCAGAATCCTTTATCTTTTGAGCTATTTCTTTTGTTATTAAGGTTCCGTTTGTAGACAGAGTGGGTCTTATTCCCAAACTTACTGCGTAGCTCACTAACTCAAAGAGGTCTTTTCTCATTAATGGTTCTCCACCGGAGATGAGGAGAGCAGGGATTTCAAAATTTGCCAGGTCATCAAGCATACTCTTCGCTTCTTCTGTAGAAAGTTCTTTGGGATAGCTTTTCTTTTCTGAATCTGTATAACAATGGATACAGCTAAGATTACAGGTTCTGGTAGAATTCCATACGGTTACGGGTCGTCTTTCACCAGCAGCTTTTGGAACCTTTCTTCCCCCAATCAATGAATGAGAGCTCTCCTTGGAGCCGTAGCGAATAAAGTCTCCCTGACTATGGGTACCGCAATAAAGTTTGGTTATGTCTATCATAATCTCATCTGAAGAATTAAAAAAATAAAAGCTCCTCTTTCATCTTATCCATATCTAAGATGACAATGCTTGCTTTACCTGTTAACCAGCCTCCAGCCTCGCCAGAATTGATAATGAGTGTAGAGTTTTCTTTCCTGATATCGTTTTTATGAGTATGGCCGTATATAATAATATCATAGAGACCACTTTTTGTTGCTGCTTCTAAGATAAGAGGTTCATGTAACATCAAGATCTTCTTACCACTAAGTTCAAAGGGGTAAGGGGGAAGGTGAAGTTCCCACCCCATTTTGGTAGCAAGATCATTTAGCCTTAGTTTGTCACCATCATTGTTTCCAAAGACACCTATGAGTTTTTTAAAAGAGCCCTCCAAGGCTCTCAGAACAAAAGGTGAGATAAAATCTCCGCCATGCAGGATGGTATCTATTTTATTTTTTTTAAATATTTCAATCGCTCTATTTAGACTGTTCAGATTATCGTGGGTATCAGATATTATTCCTATTTTCATGCCTTGTTTTCTTTTAATAAATTTATAATCTCATCTGGTAAAAGATTTCTGTTTTTCTCATTCACCTCTACGATTTTTGTATCTTCTCTTCTTTTTATAGAATTTACAAATGGATTCCCTTTAATTTTTATCGATCCAAGAATCTTTTTAGAAGAGGAGAGACACTTCAAAACCATTTTCTGGAAGGGTTTGGAGAATAACTCCATTTTTCCTATCTCATCTATGATGATAAGTTCTTTATTCTCCAAAGCATCTTCGAGGGCTTTTACACCAATCTCTTCAAAACTGTTTGTGTCGACACCATATTTCCCTACACGAAATGGGGATTTGATATTGACATGAGCAAGAATGCTTTCTTTTTTAGTGGTTATATCAACTATCTTAAAACCCTTTCTTCTTTCTCCATCTTTTATTTCTTTCGTATAAAAACCACCTGCCTTTAGCAGGGATAGTGAAAGAACCTTTTCGATGATTGTTGTCTTTCCAATTCCAGGGATTCCGGTAAGTAAGAAATTATTCAAAACTTATGTTTTTTCTTCCGTTATCTCTATATGATAACCTTTGATCTTTACCTCTTGTACCTTGCAATTTGCAGATTGAGGATCGATATCTTGTGGATGTTTACATTCATTAAAACATTTTAACAGAGCCTCTTCATCATCCTTAGCCACTTGGAGCTGCCAGCAGGGAATTCCTCCAAGCATATGAGATACCATGAATAATTTTAGCCTCTCCATCTTTAAGTTTCCTTATGTATTCAAAACATTTTCTGAAATGATCTATCCAGTAAAGTTTTTAAACTCTATGTATATATAAAAGGAAGAGAAAAGTCAAAGAAATAACCTTTTTGTATTAATTTACACTTTATCAAGGTGACCGCCAAATTTTTATAATTCATAGTCAATATTTTGACGATTTTTGAAGTCAAGTATTTTTTGTTAAAAGGTGAAGGGAGCAAATTAAAAAATAATTTTAATATTATCAGTATTTTATAAATATTAAAGGATAAAGGTAATTTGAAAAGATGAAATTATGGTATGAAAATTGCTGTTCCATTATCTGAATAAATCTCTTTATTATAAGGAGATAATCTATGAAGGAATTGGGGGAGATTCTTTTCGATATCCAGACCATTTATGACACGATGTCCCAAAGAGAAAAGATTAAGACCTTTAATATTAGAACGATTGATAAGTTTAAGAGGGAAGAGTTAGAAGAGGTACTGACGGGTATTAAAGAGAGCATGGATTATAGCTATCTTAATCTTTGATTCGCTTTTATCATTTTGAATATTTATTTTACGACCCTCTGAAGTTCTCTGAGGAGCTGATTTATTGTCTCCTTGAGATTCCCCTTGATATAACATCCTGCTGCTTTAAAGTGTCCTCCTCCATTAAACACCTTTGCAATCTTATTCACATCTACCCTATCCTTTGACCTGAGACTCACTCTAAACCTCCCTTTTTCTTCTTCTCTTAGGAGAATCCCTACCTCAACCCCTTTTACAGCTGTTGCATAGTTTACAAGACTGTCTAAATCAATAACAGAATTTTGGTTCTTTGATAACCTTCTCTTTTCAAAAGCGATTAAACCGACCTTTCCATTTAAATATAATTCCATAGATTTAAGGCCAAGACCTAAAAGTTGTATGGACTCAAAAGATTTTTCAAAATAGATATGTTTAGAAACCTCATGACAATCAACCCCTTTTTTTAACATTTCAGCACATATTTCCATGGATTTCGTCGTTGTATTTGAAAAAGAAAATCTGCCCGTGTCATAAATGATTCCCGTATATATTTGATACGCAAGGGATTTATCAATCTTGAAATTTTCTATGTTTTTGGTGATAAGGTAGATAAGTTCACAGGTAGAGCTTGCTTTTTGGCCAACAAGATTGATGGTGCCAAAATTTGTATTACTGATGTGATGATCGACATTGAGGATGGGCATCTTTTCTTCTCTTTTAAGTAATTTTTTAACATCTCCCAGCCTGTCGAGGTCAGCAGTATCTAATATAACAGCTGAATCAAAATTCCAATTCCTTGCTCCATCCTCTTGATAGTTTAAAATCTTATCAAAGTCTTTAAGAAATTTAAACTTAGGATTAGGGGGATTGTCATGTATGACCATCCAATATTTCTTTTTCAATCGCTTGAGTATCGACCCCATGGCCAATAGTGAACCAATCGCATCCCCGTCAGCATTGATATGGCAGCT
>DATKYB010000030.1 GCA_035528715.1 Nitrospinota bacterium
TTGGAGGATATATGGGTGAGTGTTGGTAATTCGTTTTCTATGGTTCTCGTGGCCTTATCCATGCCTATTCTCGGCGTCATATCCGATACTCATAAAAAGAAGATGCCCTTTTTGATAACGCTTACCCTTTCATGTGTCATATTTACCCTTCTCATAGGTCTCTTTGGAGGGTTTATCGATGATTTCTATCCTAAGGTCTTTGCAGTTATCATCCTCTATATGATAGCAAATTATTCCTATCAGGGAGCGCTCGTGTTTTATAATGCCCTCCTCCCGCAGGTCAGTTCAAAGGAGACGATCGGCAGGATCTCAGGATATGGGGTTGCCTTCGGTTATCTTGGAGCGATTGTGGGACTGATTCTTGTTATGCCTTTTAATGAAGGGAAAGTTTTAGGCTTTCATGTTCCTTTTATCCAAGGTGGTGGGAGGGTTGCTACCTTTATTCCAACTGCAGTTCTCTTTCTCATCTTCTCCATTCCGACCTTTATCTTTTTAAAGGATAGAGAAAAAGTCATTCCTTCATTGGAGAGATGGAAGATTGATCTTAAGGGCGCTTTTAACAAGGTGATTGACAGTATCTCCAATACCAGGAAGTACCCTGGGGTCCTGGCATTTTTAATATCGAAGTTTTTCTATGAAGACGCAATCAGTACAATCATTATATTCATGGCTGTATATGCCTCAAAAGTGATGAGCTTTTCTGATAGTGTTATTATCCCTCTCTTTATTGTTTCCACGACGTCTGCCATTATTGGGTCTTTTCTTTTTGGTTTGATAACAGATAGGATTGGAAGTAAAAAAGCCTTGATGATTGTCCTTTTTGGCTGGATCATAACCTTATCGATAATAGTAGCGACAATGAATCAATCCCTTTTCTGGGTGATGGGCTCTTTTGTAGGAATATTCATGGGAGGGACATGGACATCAGCCAGGCCTCTTATGGTTTCTCTTGTTCCAAAAGAGATGCTGGGAGAGTTTTTTGGTCTCTATTCCCTGTCTGGAAAGTTTGCTGCGATTATTGGTCCACTCCTGTGGGGATTGGTTATTCTCTCTTTACACCCCCTTGGCGATGTTTTGAGATATAAAGGGGCTGTTTGTTCTCTTACTGTTATGATGATTATTGCCCTTATCATCCTCTGGAAAAAGGTTCCAGAAAAAAGTCAATACCAAAATAACTAAAGCTCAGGAGAGAGATATGAGGTCTTTTAAGAAATTTTTTGTAAGCTTTATCGTTTTACTATGCATCTTATATACTGGGATTTTCCTATCCATAAGAGATCTGGCCTGTGCCAGTGAAAAGGATAGGGCGAGAAATATTATTCTTATGATTGCTGATGGTATGGGGCCAGGAGAGTTTGCGCTGGCCCTTGATTATAGCCTGTTGATAAAAGGAAGAGAGCTTGAGATGGAAAGAGCGATAAAAGAAGGGCATCTTGGCCTTATCCTCACAAGACCCCTTTTAAATCTGGTGAGCGATTCTGCTGCTGCAGCTACTGCCATGTCAACAGGAAAGAGAACCGTAATCAGAAGGATTGCAAAGTCAAAAGAAGGAAAGGATCAAAAGACAATCATTGAAATCGCAAAGGAGATGGGAAAGTCTACTGGTCTTGTAACAACAACCAGCATTTCCCATGCCACACCTGCTGCCTTTGGGAGCCATACCCTCTCTCGAGAAAACAGGCTTGAGATACTCGATCAGTTTTTAGAAAAGGGTATCGATGTTCTTATGGGAGGAGGAATTCAAGATTGGATACCAGAGAAAACAAGGGCTGGGGATTTTTCAAAAATATCTCTTAAAGCAGGTGCAGAAGAATTTTCAAAAAGAGAGGATAATAAAAATCTGATTAGGGAGGCAGAGAAAAAGGGTTATCTGTTTATAAGTAATGAGGACGAATTAATCAAGGCTCCTGAAGATGTCAAGCTTTTAGGTCTCTTTTCAAGCTCCCATTTCTTGATGGCTCTGGATAGGGAGAAGAGTGATCATACAGGGATCCCAAACCTCGCTTTGATGACAGAAAAGGCTATAAAAGTTCTGGATAAAAATAAAAAGGGTTTTTTTCTCATGATAGAAGGGGGCAGGATAGACCATGCGGGTCATAGCAATGATGCTGCCTCAGTGGTCGCAGAGATACTCGATTTTGATGAGGCAGTGGGGGTGGCATTTCAGTTCTGCAAAGAAAAGAAAGATAGCCTCTTACTGGTTACTTCAGACCATGCTACAGGAGGAATGGGGCTCTCCTATATCATCAGGAATAAAGGGGGTTATGATTTTGGAAGCCTTGAGAATTTAAAGGCGATCTCAAGACAGGATGCTTCTTTTGAAAAGATATGGGAAGAATTTGGACAAAAGCCCACAACGGATGATATCAAGAGAGTCATATATAAACATACGAAGATTAAGATTTCAGAAAGTGAAGCTGAATTCATCAAGAATCCAAGACCTCTTAGCCCTTTTCATGTTACCGCCTATAAAAACAAGAAAAAGGTCTATACGGCTCATGCCATAGGAAGGGTCCTATCAAAAAGATATCAGGCCTCCTGGTCAACAGGGGGTCACACAAATATTCCTGTTATGCTTATAGGGTATGGTATCAATTCTAGAAAGGTAGCTGGTCTGAACGAGAATAGATATATATTTGATATTATGAAGGAGGCCTTTGGTTTATCGGTTATTCATCCTTGAAAAGAAGAGTGGCCTTATTTTTCCATTTTTCTCGATAAAGAATCAAGGCCGTGATAAAAGTTGTGATAATCCAACCGAGACCAATGGTTAGTGTAGCAGCTCTTGAGTAGCCACCATAGGAAGCCATTACCTCTTGAATGGTTGTATAGATAAGTATAATCAGCAATATCGAAGGGGTCAGTATCTTGATACAGAAATCCCACCACCTCCCTATAGGAAAGTAAGAGGTTAAGTTGAGATGATTCCTGAAATCTTCTGTATTGTAAAACCATCCTATAGCCACGCATTCTAAGATGCCGACAGTAACGAGCCCATACTGTAATAAGAAGTGATCGACGATATCAAGCCAGAAAAGCCCTCCTTTTGTTGTGAATATAACACTTCCAAGAAATCCTAAGACACAGGAGATCGTTATGACGCGGTTTCTCGGCGTGCCGTATTTATCCATAAGGCTTAAAGAAAAAGCCTCTATTATAGAGATAGCAGAGGATAATCCTGCAATAACGAGAGCGAGAAAAAATATGAGTCCAAATAGACCTGAGAAAAGGGGCATCTCATTTAACGCCTTAGGGAAGGCAACAAAGGCCAGGCCAATGCCTTGCGTTACAACCTTCTCAAAGGGAAGATTTGTCTGAAAGGCCATAAAGCCCAGTGTGCTAAAAACAGCAAAACCGGCAAAAAAGGAGAAAAAAGTATCTATGCAGCCTGTAATAAAGGCGCTGCTATTGATATCTGAATTTCTTGGAAGATAGCTGGCATAGGCAATCATAATTCCAAAGCCAACGCTCATAGAATAAAATGTCTGGGAGTAGGCACTCATCCAGACCTTTGGTTGTTTAAGGGCAGCAAAGTCTGGTTTTAAATACCACTTTAGTCCTTCAAAGGCACCAGGAAGAGTAAGTCCCCTTATGATTAAGATAGCAATAAGGAGAATGAGAAGGGGGACAAAGATTTTACATGCCTTTTCGATACCTCTCTGAACCCCTCGAGAGCAGATAAACCACATTGAAATCCAAACAAACCCCAGGCTTAATAAAATTACAGGATTAGGAATGCCCAGTTTCCAGGGGCTATCAGACATTTTCAGGAAATTTGTAAAGAAAAATGTATTGGGATCATTTCCCCAGACAAGGTTGAAGGAATATACCAAGTAATTAACACACCATCCGATAATAACGGAGTAATAAAGCTCGATACCAAACATGACAAAGATGATTGGCCACCAGCCTAGGAGTTCCCAGCTATTCCCGATCTTTTTAAAGGATAAGGGTGCAGAACCCCGCATCCTGTGCCCGAGACCAAACTCTAATATGAGAAGAGGGATTCCAGCTGTGAAAAGGGATATAAAATAAGGAATTAAAAAGGCACCCCCACCATTCGTATATACCATATAATTAAATCTCCATATATTTCCCAGACCAACAGCAGAACCCACAGCAGCCATAATAAAACCTATTCTGCTCTTCCACTCTTCTCTGTTTTCAGGCATATACTTCTCCCCTTAAGGATAAAACAAAACTTATAAATTATAATTAGAGAAGGGGGACCCTGCAAGGCAAAAATTAAAAAATATCTTTAAAATGAGAGGTTTTCTTTCAGATAGGAAGGGTTTTTATAATAAGTAAAATGTTTTAATCCATTGCAACAGAATTTAATTTATGCTATAAAAAATTAAGTAATTAATCCTAAAGAATGCTAATCAGGATTAATAAAAACAGGAGAGAGATGTCTTTTTTTAGACATAGAGGGGCAAAAGAGGTTGGAGGAGTTTTCTTACTTGCCCTTTCTCTATTTATCTTTATAAGCCTTATATCGTACCATCCCAAAGACCCATCTTTTAATACCGTTATTTCTTTTGACTCAAAGATTGAGGTTAAAAATTTAATGGGTTTAGTCGGTGCCTATATTGCAGATGGCCTGGTTCAGTTTCTCGGGAGTGGAGGATATTTTATACCGTTGTTTCTTTTTCTGTCAGGGTTTGCGGTGTTTAGGGGGAAGATGCTTAAAGCCAGTCTTTATCCCTTATCAGGAGGGATATTATTCCTTCTTTCCTATTCAAGCCTTATTCATCTTGCCTATCAAAGGGATCCGTTTTTCAAGCATGAAATCCAAGGTGGTGGATTAATCGGTTATCTGGTATCTAATATTTTTATAGCCTATTTTAATAAAATCGGAGCATACCTTGTTCTTTCTACTCTTCTTATCGTTTCTATTATGGTAGCCACAAGGTTTTCAATTGGTTCTCTTTTGAAGAAAATCTTTGATATTATTTTAATCATATTTAAAAAATTAATATCGATTAGGATCAAGATCCCTTCATTCCCTAAAAAGACAAAGCGCAAAATAGTATCTTCTATTGAAGAAGAAGAGCCGATAATGAGAAGAGTGAGAGCAGAGCCAAAGATAGAAGTTGATGTCGCTATAAAAAAAGAGGAGAAGGCGGCTGCGTTTCCAAAAGAGGATAGATTCAAGCTCTCTGATATGATCAGAGATTATCAATTACCTCATCTTTCTTTATTGGATGACCCACCACCCAAAGAAAAGAAATTGAAGAAAGAAGATATCCTTGAAAGATCTGAGACCCTTGAGAAAAAGCTTAGAGACTTTGGAGTGGGTGGAAAGATAATCCAGGTGCTGCCTGGCCCTGTAGTTACCATGTATGAATTCGAGCCTGCATCAGGGGTCAAGGTAAATAAAATCATCAATCTTGTTGATGATATTGCCCTTGTCACAAGGGCCGCAAATGTTCGGATTGTTGCTCCTGTTCCTGGAAAGGCAGTGGTAGGTATTGAGATACCCAATAGTGAAAGAGAACATGTTTCTTTAAAAGAAATCCTTGGCTCTAAAGCATTTCAAAGAGCCAAATCAAAGCTTTCCCTGGCCTTAGGTAAGGATATTTTGGGAAACCCCACTGTTACAGACCTTGCTCAAATTCCCCATCTTTTGATCGCAGGAGCTACTGGTTCAGGAAAGAGCGTTGCTCTCAATTGTATGATTTGCAGTTTCCTTTTTAATACGACTCCTGAAGAAGTTAAGCTTATATTGATTGACCCCAAAATGTTAGAGCTGTCTATATATGATGGAATTCCTCATCTGCTTGTTCCTGTGGTTATAAATGCCAAGAAGGCAGCTCTGGTATTAAGAAATGTTGTAGAGGAAATGGAAAGAAGGTATAGATTTCTGGCAGATAAAGAGGTCAGGGATATAGAGAGGTATAATCAAATCATTGATGAAGAACAGAGCAGAGTAATAACGAGGCTTTCACAACTCATTAAACAAAACGGCATTTCTAAGGAAGAGAAGCTTAAATCAGAAAAGGATGAGAAACTCGTTCATACAAAACTTCCTTATATCGTTGTTGTGATAGATGAGCTGGCTGATCTGATGATGGTATCTTCCAGAGAAGTAGAGGATTCTCTAACCCGCTTGGCGCAGATGGCAAGAGCAGCCGGGATTCATCTCCTCGTGGCCACACAGAGGCCCTCTGTAGATGTATTGACAGGTATCATCAAGGCAAATTTTCCTTCAAGGATATCCTTTAAGGTCTCTTCCAAAGTAGATTCGAGGACAATACTGGATGCTAATGGTGCTGAGCAGCTTCTAGGTAAAGGAGATTTACTCTTTCTGCCGCCCGGAACATCAAGATTAGAAAGAATTCACGGCCCTTATGTTTCAGAGAAAGAGGTTAAAAGGGTTGTTATATTTCTCAAGAAACAGCTGAAGCCGATATATGATAATGCCTTATTAGAAGAACAGAGAAAAATTGAAGATTTTATTGATGATGGGGAAGATTTTGATGAGAAATATACAGAGGCTGTAAAGCTTATTACAATGACTGGCCAGGCCTCCATATCTATGATTCAGAGAAGACTCAGGGTAGGGTATAACCGTGCTGCAAGGATGATAGAGCTAATGGAAAAAGAGGGTATTGTTGGACCTGCAGACGGAGCCAAACCCAGAAAGGTCTTCGGGAAGGGTGAGCTGCCAAACTAAAGAATTCTATCCATTGTTTTTCCCACAAACAGGGCAATCAGGAGACTTTTTAATATTTAATTTGCGAAATTCCATCTTTTCCCCATCCCAGGTTAAAAGACGATTTTTGAGATTCGTACCCTTGCCAAGAAGAAATTTTATCGCCTCCATCGCTTGTAGGGTTGCAATGACACCTGGAGTGGCACCTAATACAGGAAAGACTTCAGGCTCTGGAGACGAGGGAAAGATGCATGCAAGACAAGCTGTTTCAGGGGGATGGAAAAAGGTGAGCTGCCCTGACATCCCATAGATCCCGCCATGGATAAAGGGTTTTTTGGTTTTGACACTGTATTCGTTCAAGAGATGACGGGTCGGGAAGTTATCGAGACAGTCGATAATCAAATCGGCATCATGGGCAAAACGATCAATGTTTTCCTTAGTAATCTTTTCCGTGACCGGTTCAATGGTTACATCTGGATTGATTTCAGAAAGAGTCTCCTTTGCTGAA
>DATKYB010000031.1 GCA_035528715.1 Nitrospinota bacterium
GAAAGTGAGGCAGAGATGGTTTTTTATATCTATGTCATTGATGAAAAAAATCATCTTGTTGGAGTTGTTTCTTTAAGACAGTTAATTCTGGCGCCTTTCTCAAAGTCCTTAAGGGATATTATGGCAAAAAAGGTCTACAGCGTCAGAACAGATACGGATCAGGAGGATGTTTCAAAAATCGTGGCACGTTATAATCTTTTGGCGATCCCTGTTGTGGATGAGGAGAATAAATTGGTAGGGATTATTACCGTAGACGATATCATTGATGTTATTGGTCAGGAGGCAACAGAAGATATCTACAAGATGGCAGGAACCAATGAGGAAGAAATTTTATTCAGTAAATCCATATTCAAAGTGGCCAGGTATAGGCTTCCCTGGTTGATTATTTCTCTCATAGGGGGGATCATTACAGGTGCATTGTTATGGCAGTTTAAAATAACCCTTAAGGAGTTATTGGCACTGGCTGCCTTTATTCCTGTCGTGATGCATATGGGAGGAAACGTTGCTATCCAATCTTCTACAATAACGGTTAGAGGTCTTGCTACGGGAAGAATAGATGCTTCTGTGATTACAAAACATATCCTTCGAGAAATGCTTACAGGAGCAGTGATGGGAGCTCTCTGCGGGACTATCATCGGAATTGTGGCTCATATCTGGCATGGGAATTTTATACTCGGTATAATCATTAGTATTTCTATGTTTTTTGCCATTACCGTGGCTTCTTTAATGGGTGCTTTGGTTCCCATTATATTTAAGAGGTTAAATATAGATCCTGCCATTGCCTCTGGTCCGTTTGTCACAACTTCAAATGATATTACAGGTCTTTTGATATATTTTAGCCTTGCCACCGTTCTTCTTCGGTATTTAATTTAAAATACAAGGGTTATTTATTTTTCTCACCCTAAATATCTTAAATATTTCTATGGATTGTCTTATATAAAATTTCATAATATGATTTTTAATATTGTCTTAAAAATTTTAGGATTTTCTTTTCTTATTATCTTCTTATTAAATGCCATCTTTGTTTATATGAATACTCATCCACCCCGTTATCCTCTCCATATTCCTCCATCCCAGTATGACCTTGAATATGAAGAGGTTACATTTCATTCAACAGATAACATTTTATTAAGGGGGTGGTTTATCAAAGCCAAATTTAGAGATAATTTTCAAAATGGAAAGTGGCCAACAATCATTATCTGTCATGGCCTAGGAGCAAGCAAATCTGACTTTACAGAATTTTCCAAGGAATTAGCAGAAAAGGGATATAGCGTCCTATTATTTGATTTCCGGGGTCATGGAGAAAGTAAAGGGAAGAGATCGTCCATAGGCTACTTAGAACAAAGAGATCTTTTAGGGGCTATTGAGTATGTGAGAGGAAAGGAAGATGTGATGAAAGAGAAGATAGGGCTTTATGGATTTTCGATGGGTGCTGCAGTGGCAATTCTTACCGCAGCAAAACATAAGAATGTTCAGGCAGTTGTATCAGATAGCTCTTATACAAGCCTGAAAGAAGAGGGAGCTTTAATCCTAAGATCTTTCTATCATCTTCCCTCTTTCCCCTTTGTATATTTTATGATGTGGACCTATAACATCTTTTTCTTTACAGATGTAAACAAAATATCCCCTTTAGAAAAAATAAGCCATTTATCACCTATTCCTGTATTTATTATTGGAGGAGAAGGGGATAAGTTGATGCCTGCTTCTTATGCAAAGAGGTTATTTAAAACCGCAAGGGAACCAAAAAAGTTATGGATTATTAAGGATGCCAGTCACGGAGAGACAATCTTTATGGCTGGAAGTGATTATAGAGAGAGGGTCATAGAATTTTTTGACCATTATCTAAAAGAGAAGTCCTGATTCTCGGAAAAAGAGTTTTTCCTCTAAATCTCAACGACCATTCCATCGTAGGCCAGTTCCATTCCTTCAGGGAGTTCTCTGTTGACCTTTTCATATTCTAAATCATGTGTAAGATGAGTAAAGAGAGTCCTTGCAGGATTTAGCTTTTTTGCTTCTTCCACGGCCGTATGGATATTGAAATGGGTCGGGTGGGGTTCATATCGAAGGCCATCCAGGATAAGGAGATCTAAATTTTGTAGCTTTTTTTCAGATTGAGGAGGGATGTAGCTGCAGTCTGTTATATAAGCCATATTATTGATCTTGTATCCAAGGATAGGGATGATACCGTGCATAATCTTGATAGGCGTTATTTTTGTTTTGAAGAGACTCAGTTGGGAATTGATGATGCTGAATTCCAGTTGAGGGGTGGTACATCCATTTTGGTCTTTATGAAAGATATATTTAAAAATATTTTTTATATTATTAACAGTATCTCTGTTTCCAAAGCAGGGTATGGGTGTGTTTTGAATAAAATTGAAAGATCTCATGTCATCAATTCCGTGAATGTGGTCAGCATGAGAATGGGTATATAAAACTGCATCGATATGATCAATATTATTTTCTAAGGTCTGATATCTGAGATCAGTTGATGTGTCTATCAGGATATTCTTTGCATTTTCAGAGATAAGAATCGAGGTACGAGTTCTTTTGTTCTTTGGATTGGTAGAGCGGCACACCTCACAATTACATCCAACCGTTGGTACACCCGTAGACGTTCCAGAGCCTAAAATGGTTATTTTCATTATTTTTTCTCAGAAATCTTTAGGTAAAAGTTTTAATGGCGAAAGCAAGAACGATTCTCAACAACAAGATAATATTATAATAAATTCTTCTATACTAAAAGTCAAATCTTTTATATTTTTTCTTTTGGAAAGAAAGCTTTCAGTTAAAGGGTTTTGAAAAATCCGTTAAGAAAAGAAAAATCTAGAAGCAGAAAATGCAATAACCTATTGACTTAATTATAATTTTTCCTATATTAAAATTAATAAAGACTAAAGAAAAACATAATCTTTTGAAATTTATTTTAAAAGGTATGGCTGCTTTAATTTTGGCAGCCACCACAGGGATATTCTAGATTTGAAATCCTATGACAAAATCATTAAAGGCTCTTATCTTTTCTATTATTTTTGCTCCTCTCCTCTTTATCTCTTACGATGGAGAACCTGAATCGTCAAAGGATGGATATAAAGAACCCATCACTGGTATGGAGTTTGTGTTTGTAAAGGGGGGATGTTTTGAGATGGGGGATACTTTTGGTGATGGTGATAGCGATGAAAGGCCTGTTCATACTGTCTGTTTGGATGATTTTTATATGGGGAAATATGAGGTGACTCAGGGGCAGTGGGAGATATTAATGGATAGTAATCCATCCTACTTTAAATTGGGTGATGATTACCCTGTCGATAACGTTAGCTGGAATGATGCATTGGAGTTTATAAAGAAGCTCAACCACAAGACAGGCAAAGCTTATCGTCTTCCTAGAGAGGCGCAGTGGGAGTATGCGGCAAGAAGTAGAGGAAAGAGAGATAAATGGCCAGGCACGAGTAGTGAATCAGAGCTTGAAGAGTATGTATGGTATGATAAAAATTCTGGAGAGAGAACCCATCCCGTAGGACAGAAAAGGCCAAATAACCTGGGATTGTATGACATGGGTGGTAATGTTTGGGAGTGGTGTTTTGACTGGTATCATAAAGATTATTACAGTAAAAGCCCTAAGAAGAACCCTGAGGGTTTAGATAAAGGATTATTTAAAGGGCTTCGTGGCGGTTCGATGATGTTTAAGTCTCATTTCGCGCGAGCATCAGCACGAACCGGATTCATACCATCATCTCCTCACAACTACTTCTTTGGCTTTCGCCTCGCTCATTCTGGAGATAGTTTTTTGAGTTTTGCAAAAAAAAGTAAGTGCTTGAAGAGGGATAAATCAGGAATTTAAAATTATTTTTTCCACTTGATAACTTGATTTTTAAAGTCAATACTGTATTCAAGATCTTTCAAGAAATTCATACCGAGCAGGCCTTTGTGAGCAACAGATGAACCTTTGTATTCAATGAAGCCTGCAAAAAGGTCTCTCTTTTTAATCGGCCCGACCTTAACATAGCTCAGTTTCGCTACATTGGTTTTGATCTCTTTTCCTCCTGCTACTCTTGTCTTCGCTTCTAGAAATTTACTGATATCTAATTGATCCGCAATCTCATCATGCAGGGTTATCATTGAGGCCCCTGTATCCAGAAGGAGTAAAGCCTCAGTTTCTTTTTTCCCATAACCCAGAATAACTGGTACCAAAACCTGGTTTCCTTTTATCATGACCTTTGTTTCCGTATCCTCTAAAGGTTTTTCGCTAGCAATTTCCTCCTTTTCTTTTTCTTCCTTTTCTCCCCCTACTTTGCGCTCCTTTTCAATCTTCTCTAATCTTTCCTTTTCAGGAAGAGAGTCATATTTTTCTTTATAAATTTTCAGCTTATCTCTGTATTCCTTCGGTATCTTGCTTGCGTCATCCGTGTAGAAGACCTTTCCATCTTTATCGATATACTTGTAAAACTCAGAGTAGAGTTCAGAAGAGAATAAGAAGGATAAAAAGAATAAAAATAATAGAATAGACAAGCCTCTCCTTTTTTTCTTCATATCTCCTTCCTTTCATACATAAAAATATGAATGAAGTATAGCTTTTCTATAATCATCATGCAATAGTTGTTCCTCAAAAAGATTATTTAAGGAGAGATGCAGAATCAAAATAATTATATGATTTATAAAAGCTTAATGAATTGCTACCTTATTTAAAAGAATGAGATTTTTAAGAATTTTTTTAGATATGTCAAATATTGCCTATACAGGAATTTTCATCATTCTTTTCCAACTATTCTTCCTTAAAATATTTCTTATTTGGAAATAGGGTAATGTGTATTATCATTTATTAAAGAGTTAGTTCATTTTGAAAAAGAAACCTATCATAATGAAATCAAAGGAGGATTATATTAATGGATTGGTTAGAGAAGGGTAAGGCATTAGTAGCTGAGAAGAAGTATAAGGAGGCGGTCGATGTTCTTAAAAGAGCCATAGAGCAAAACCCTAAAGATGCGAATGCTTTTGTTTTTAGAGGGATCGCTTATATTTCTCTGGGCAATCATAACGAGGCTATCAAGGATTGTAAGAGGGCCATAGAACTGGACTCAAAGTTTGCAGAGGCCTATTTTAACAAAGGTTATGCTTATTCTCTCCTTGGCGATCATCAAAAAGCCATCGAGGAGTATAAAGCTGCTGCCAGATTAGATCTTGAGCAAGCAAAAGATTTTTTGTTATCACGAGGGATCCCTTGGTGAGAGCAGGCAATGAACGAATAAAAACCCAAGAAAGAAAGGTAAAAAATTGAAGAGGTCATCTGTCATTCTCTCAGTAGCTTTTCTTATTATGTTCGTTCTTTTTTGTTTGGCTTTAAAAAAAGAAGTGGGTGCATCAGAAGAGTCTAAGCAGGGCTGTGATTCAGAAAAGACAATAGATGATTATACAAAAAAAATCGAATCAAACCCCAATGATGCTAAGGTTTATAAAGATCGAGGGAATGCTCATAAAAGAACTGGAAATAATAGAGAAGCAATCAGAGACTTCGATAAAGCGATCGAACTCGATCCTCAATATGCAGATACCTATAATGACCGGGGAATTGCTTATTGGCGACTTAAAAACCAAGAACAGGCTATCAAGGACTTTGATAAAGCCATTGAATTAGACCCCGAATATTCAAATGCATATCATAATCGGGGGATGACCTATTGGAAACTTGGCAACAAGGAGAAATTTATTGAGGATCTTAAAACTTCTTCAAGGCTGGGTGATAAAAAATCACAGGATTTCTTGCGGTCAAAAGGAATTCAATGGTAAAAACGATTCTTAATATGTTCTTTTGATAGAAGATCGTTGATTCAAACTTTATTTCGTTTACTTTTATAACTATTATTCTTTCCCTAAGAGTGTTATTTTCCTGTATTTCTCTTTAAAAAATAAATAACTTATTATTCAGACAAATAGAAGTAAATTTAAAAATAGTATTATAATCCTATTCTATGTTATATTGCATAGAGAGGGTGAGAGACAATGATGATCCGTAGAAAATTCCTGCTAGGAGCGATCTTAGCAGTTGCGGCCTTCATATTAACCTGGTTCTGGGATAGCTTTTCGAAAATATTGGGATTTCGACGCTTATTAATGAATCAACCTAAAGTCAATGATGAAGCCCAAACTACCTCAACCAAACTCCTCAAAGAGGTCATGTTTTATCAAAAGCTGGAAAATAAAATGGTGCAGTGTCAAACATGCTTCAGGATGTGTGTCATACCTCCTGGAGCACGGGGCTTCTGTCGTGTGCGAGAAAACAGAGATGGCAAATATTATAGCCTGGTTTACGGTGAACCCTCTGCTGTGCATGTAGACCCTATTGAGAAAGAGCCGCAGCACCATAATCTTCCAGGATCTCATATACTCTGTTTTGGTACAGTCGGATGTAATTTCAAATGTCGACACTGTCACAACTGGCATCTCTCCCAGGTAAGCCCGGGGGATTTTTATACCTATGATATATCCCCAGAAAAAGCCGTTGAGAGTGCTCTTAAAAAGAAGGTACCCACGATATCTTTTACCTACAATGAACCGACTGTATTCTATGAATATGTCTATGATATTGCAGTGCTCGCTAAAAAGCGAGGATTACGAATATTATGGCACTCAAACGGTTCTATGAATCCCGAACCACTAAGAAAGCTTTTGAGAGTTACCGATGCTGCGACCATTGATTTAAAGGGATTTACCAAGAAGGCATACCAGAACTCCTCGGCAGATTTAGAACCGGTGTTGAGAACCTTAAAGATTATCAAATATGAAGGGAAGTGGCTTGAGATTGTAAATCTGGTTGTTCCAACCATAAATGATGATCCCAAAGATTTAAGGCGCATGTGTGAGTGGATTAGAGAAGAGATTGGTGTAGAAACACCTCTTCACTTTTCCCGTTTTTTCCCGAATTATAAATTAACCCATCTTGACCCCACACCAATCCAGACCTTAGAAATGGCACATGGAATAGCAGTGGATGTGGGCATGAATTATGTGACAATAGGTAATGTCCCTGGACACAAGCTTAACTCAACATTCTGTCCAAAATGTAAAGAGAGGTTGATCCACAGGATTCATTTCGAGGTATTGAAAAACAATGTGGTGAATGGCAGGTGCAGGTTCTGTGATCATCGTATCCCTGGGATTTGGGGGTAGAGATTGATGCCCCTCATCCTTGCCATATTGATCATGGGCCTAAGCGGCATCGTTGCCCAGATACTCCTCCTTCGGGAATTACTGATTATCTTCTCCGGTAATGAACTCTCCATCGGTATTATCCTCGCCAACTGGCTTCTTCTAGAGGCCGCAGGTTCCTTCTGGTTGGGCAAAAGAATTGAAAAGATAGCAAGAAAGATTGAAGCGTTTGTCCTTGTTCAGCTGGTCTTTTCCCTGGCTCTTCCTTTAGCGGTTTTTTTGACCCGGAGTTTAAGCGGTTTCATGAAGACTGTTCCTGGCGAAGGTTTGGGATTCATCCCTGTTCTCTACTTTTCGTTCCTGATCCTTCTTCCAGTAAGCCTTCCTCACGGCGCATTGTTTACTTTTGGCTGTAAGGTATATTCTGAAATTCAAAAAAAACAAGAAGCTGAAGCCGGTATTATCGGTAAGGTCTATGTCTATGAGACCATTGGCTCCATCATAGGTGGATTGGTCTTTGTTTATTTGATGATTCCATACCTTCAGTCCTTACAGATAGCCTTTATTGTAGCACTACTGAATCTCATTGTTTGTGCAGCTCTTCTGAGGTTCTCCTTAAAGAACTGGTTTCAAGCCACGTTAACAGGCCTATCCATATTATTATTTCTTTTTGGAG
>DATKYB010000032.1 GCA_035528715.1 Nitrospinota bacterium
ACTCTCAAGAGGCTGCAGTAGTTCAGGAAATAAAGGTCTACCCTGTTCATACCCTAACTCAAACCGTAGAATTTTTAAATCAGAATCAAAACATCGAGCCTAAATCAATTGATATTTACGATGTTTTTGAAAAAAAATCTAATTATTCTATAGATTTTTCAGAAGTCAAGGGACAGCATTTTGCAAAAAGGTCCATTGAGATTGCTTGTGCTGGAGGACATAATCTTATTATGGTCGGTCCCCCAGGATCTGGTAAGTCGATGTTAGCCAAGAGGATACCAACGATATTGCCGAAAATGACCCTTGAAGAATCTATAGAGACTACAAAAATCCATAGCCTAATGGGGATGACCGATAATAAAAACTCTCTTGTTGCTACACGTCCCTTTAGATCGCCCCATCATACTATTTCTGATGCGGGATTAATCGGTGGTGGAGGTATCCCTTTGCCAGGAGAAGTGAGTCTTGCCCAAAATGGCGTCCTTTTTTTAGATGAGCTCCTCGAATTTAAAAAAAATGTTCTTGAAGTAATGAGACAGCCCTTGGAGGATGGTAAGGTTACAATATCAAGGGCTTCTATATCTCTCACATATCCGTCTTGTTTTATGTTGGTTGCAGCAATGAATCCTTGTCCGTGTGGATTTTATACAGATCCAAAAGGAAATTGTTCTTGTTCTCCTCATCAGATTAAAAATTATATGAGCAAGATCTCTGGTCCCTTATTAGACAGGATTGATATTCATGTTGAGGTTCCTAGCTTAGAACACAAAGACCTTCTTTCAGAAAAAGAGGGAGAATGTTCAGAGGCTATTCGAGAGAGGGTGGATAGGGCAAGGAAAATTCAGCAAAAAAGATTCAAAGGGGAAAAGATATTTTGTAACTCTCATATGACTTCGAAACATCTCAAAGCCTACTGTCCTCTCAATACTGAGTCTAAAAAGCTTTTGGAAAAAGCCATTGATACACTTGGTCTCAGTGCCAGGGCTTATACAAGGATCCTTAAAGTTGCTAGAACCATAGCAGACCTTAATGATGAAAAGGATATAAATATAGAACATATCTCTGAAGCTGTCCAATATAGAAGCCTTGATAGAGAACAGTGGTTCAGATATTAATCAAAATATTAATTGATTAGTTCTTGATTTTGTTAAATAAGCTTATTACTTTTATTAAAATTTTACTTTTTTATATTTTTTTTTTGTACTATATTTTTAGTATCAGATGGAGAAAATTCTTTTATGCCTAAAAAAGACGAGCGAACTACTAATAAACGCAAATCTAATAGGGTGGCGATATTAACCCTCCGATATAAAGTTGTAAGCGGATGGGATAAAAATAAGGCTTCAAGGTTTGTCCTTGGTATAGTCCAGAATATCTCTCCGGACGGCTTGTGTCTTAGGACAAATACTCTAGAGATTGATGGCCTCCATATCTCTTTTGATGATACCCCATTGGTGAGAAATAAATTAAGGATTGAGCTAGACCTCCCAAGCTCCCGGAATACAATCAATATAGAAGGTGAGGTTGAATGGTATGAAAAGGAACCCGGAAAGAATAGAGATTTTTATAATGTGGGTGTGTCTTTTGTCAAGCTAAAAGACGAAGATAGAAAAACTTTGAAGGAATATATCAAAACGATTGAGGAATTTACTCAATAGTGCTTTATTCTTGAGGTTTATGAAATAACCTGACTCTTTTTTAAAGGTAAAACATCTTATGACTTTCATTTAAATTGGAGGAAAAGATGAAAAGGTACGCCATAATTATTTTGGTATTATTAGCATTCTCTATTCTCTTTGTATCTCCTCTTATTGGAAAAGATTTTGACAATATTGTACAGGTAAAAGTAAAAGGAATTACCATTGACTCATCAACTTCAAAACCTATTGTTATTTTACAGGATTTGGAACAGAGGAAGATATTGCCCATTTGGATTGGTTCTTTTGAGGCCAACGCCATTGCTCTGGGAATAGAACATATTGTTCCGCCAAGGCCAATGACTCATGACCTTATAAAAAATATACTGGAAGGGATAAAGGCTAAGGTAAGGAAAATAATCATTACCGATTTAAAGAATAATGTATTCTATTCGGTTGTCCTGTTAGATATTAACAATGTTGAAGTTTCTGTTGATTCTCGACCAAGTGATGCAATTGCATTAGCTTTAAAAGTCGATGCCCCGATTTTTGTCTCAAAAGATATAATGGCTCGAGCAAAAGTCTTTAATGGAGAACCAAAGAAATCGTTAAGAAATATATTGTTACCATACGGATTGACATTTCAAGAACTTACCCCTGCAATTGCTCAACATTTCAATCTAACCAATCCAAAAGGAGTACTCATATCAGATGTTAGTTCAGGAAGCGCAGCAGAGTTAGCTGGGATTAAAAGAGGGGATGTAATTAGAAAAATCAGCAGAGAGGATGTCCTTACATTAAATGACATTAATAGAATAATAAGCAAAGGTAATATAAATGATTTTATTTTAATTAACATAGAGAGAGAAAGATTTTTTTACACTTTTAAACTAAAGTCAAAAAACAAAGAAATAGTAAAATAATTTAAGTTTTTATTGTTGCTACAGGAAGAGAGATAGAATATTCAATATTGGTAAGTAAAATTTTTTGAGAAATCTGGAGCGGGAAACGGGATTTGAACCCGCGACCCTCGCCTTGGCAAGGCGATGCTCTACCGCTGAGCTATTCCCGCTTTAAATTTTAGAATTCTCAATTATAGTAAATTTTAGTTGGTTGTCAAATAAAAATATAAAGTAATGATTTCTTTCTTCTATCTATAATCAATCGTCATCTTTTCCAATTAAATTTATCTTCTTCACCGGTTGCTAACCTTCTTAGGTTATCTTTGTGTCGAAATATAATAAAGATGGTTGCAAGAGTTGATAAAAGAATATAAAACTTTGGTTCATTGAATTGCCAAGCCAAAACAGGTAAGGCAATAGAAGCAATCATAGAACTCAATGAGACATATCTGGATACAAAGCATATAATAAGCCATATTATAGTTGTAATTAAAACCACTAAAGGCATTATCCCAGTAAAGACCCCAAGGCTTGTGGCCACTCCTTTTCCACCTTTAAATTTGAGAAAAATCGGATAAATATGACCCAGTATTGCTAATATACCAACCAGACCTATTATATATTCAGATTGAGTAATATAGAGAGCCATCAGTACAGGGATAAAGCCTTTAAGGAAATCTCCAGTTAGAGTTAAGATGCCGGCTTTTTTACCAACTGTTCTTAATACATTTGTAGCACCGATATTTCCACTTCCGTGATTTCTTACATTAATCTTTTCTCTCTTTGCTATTAAATAGCCAAAAGGTATGGATCCCAGTAAATAAGAAAATAAAAATAATAAGATGATTTTAAACATTTATCAGTTTTATTATTTGAGATCTTTTGAGGTTAAGAATTTCAAAAAGTAATCTATTCCTGAGATTAAGCTGATAAGCATGGCTGCCCACAAAACTATCATTCCTATAAAGTGAAAGTTTATAAAGAAGAGTTTGTAATTGAGTATTAAAAAGATAATGGCTATAACTTGGAATGACATTTTGTATTTTCCGAGTTGACTTGATGGTATTACAATACCTTCAGAAGCCTTTATTGCTCTGAGCCCTGTCACTACAAGTTCTCTTCCGATTAACACGACAGCCATCCAGGCAGGCACTCTATTTAATGCCACCAGAGGGATTAAGGCCGAAATTATTAAGAGCTTGTCTGCAATAGGGTCTAACAATTTTCCTAGATTTGTAACTTGATTAGTGCTACGAGCCAGGTGACCATCTAACCAATCTGTAAATATTGCAAGAGTGAATATCAACATTGCTAAGAATGAGGTTAACTTGGAGGGTGTTATTAAAAAAACCACAAGAAGAGGAACTAAAAATATTCTTACCAGAGTTATTTTATTGGGAAGATTCATTTTGTTTTATTTATGTTTAAAAAATCTGAAAAAAAAGAGTTATTAAAACTGTTTGCCTAATGGACTATTCTTAAATAACGTTTTGTTAAATTATAAAATAAAAAAAGCCATAAATACATATTTTTTAATAAGATTAACAAAAAAAGTAATAAAAAACAAGACTTAAAATAATCTTAAGTTAATAGGATAAGTTAGTTTAAATTGAAGTTTGTATAACATCTTTTGTAGATTTAATTTTGGTATAATTCTTCAAATTTAAACTGATATGCAAAGGAGAAAAAAGAAGTGTATCCGTTTTAAGTTTATCAAAGAGATCGTAAAAGCTTCGGAGGATTTAAGAAGAGGAAATGATTATTATGTCTGAAGGAGGAGATTTAATTTAAATAGTCTTTTAAGGCCCTCGTCTTTTTTCGAGCTAATAATCTAGACTTTGCCCTTTTTTCAATCTGTCTAATCCGTTCTCTGGATAAATTCATCATTTTACCTATCTGTTCTAAGGTATAAGGTTTACCTTCGAACCCGAATCTTAATCTCAGAATTTTTTCCTCCCTCTCGGGTAGCTCCTTTAAAAGCTCCTCGATTTCCCGAGACAGAGAAGATTTTATCAGACTATCCTCGATGGAAGAAGTATTAGAAGACTCCATGAGCTCTATGTAGCTGGTATCTTCATCATCTCTAATAGGAGCATTTAAGGATAAGTAAGTTCTATATACCCTCAATATTAATTCAATCTGCTTTTGAGGGATATTTAACTCTTTGGCAAGTTCCTCTGGAGTTGCTTCCTTCCCTTCATTTTGAAAAATTTCTTGATACTTTTCTCCTATTTTATAAAGGATTCCTGCCTGTTTTATAGGTAGCCTAACCGTACCAGATTGTTCTGCTAGGGCATGCATGATAGCTTGCCTTATCCACCAGACGGCGTAAGTGATAAATTTAAAGCCCCTTGAGGGATCAAATCTTTTAGCAGCTTGAATCAATCCTATGTTGCCTTCATTAATTAAATCGAGTAGAGACATCCCACAGCCTTTATATTTGTTCGCTACGCTTACCACATATTTCAGATTTCTTCTTATTAACTCATTTAAAGACTGTTCGTCTCCTTTCTGAATTTTTTGTCCAAGGACTTTTTCTTCTTCTCTTGTAAGTAAAGGTATATTTCTTATCTTTTTTAGATAGGCATTAAGAGAATCATTATCAATTTCTTTAAAATCATGATTTCGTTCCCCACTCACTTTATAAACCTCTACTTGAAGAAATAATTTGGTTGGATTTTTACTTTTTTAAATTAATCTTCTTTTACAATCTTTATCTTTGTAATTTTATTGGAAGGGGATTTAACTAAAGATTGCTTTTTTGCTTCTTCCCAGTTTTTAGAGTCGATACCAAGCCTCTCTTCTGATAATCTTCTTAGTTCATCAATCTCTTTTTGCATTTCTTCGATTCTCTCTTTCAGTTCTATTATTACTTCAACACCGGCTAGATTTATTCCTAGGTCCCTTGTGAGCCTTCTTATCATTTTGAGTGTTTCTACATCTTTTTGAGAATAGAGTCTTGTGTTCCCTTGTGTTCGTGAGGGCTTTATAAAGCCTTCTCTTTCATATAGTCTTAGAGTTTGTGGATGAATATCTAGTATCTGAGCTACAATACTAATCATATATAATGGTTCATCTAAAATCATAAATTTTTCCTTATATATTAGATTTTTGATATTCAAAAACTGGAAACCAAAAAATCAAATATGAGTTTATAATAATTATAATACTTGAGTATGGTCTTGTCAAATATTTATTTGATACTTTTAAAATAATTTTTTTATGAAGTGGAAATGATAACCAGATTTATCAGTCTATTTTATCCGTTTTAATTTTTCATTAGCTAATTTTACAAACTTACTTTTGGGATGGAGGGAGATTAACTTGTTATAAGTAATTTTAGCATTATTAAAACTCTCTTGTTTATAATATGAGTCTCCTAAATAAAACAGGACTTCATCAGCAAAGTCTATATTTGGATGCTTTTCTAACAAATAATTAAAACGAAAAATGGCTGAGTGGTATTTTTTTTGTTTATAATAAAATTTTCCTACTAAGAATTCATGTTCTGCGAGCTTATTTTTTGCAAACTCCATCTTTTTTTTAGCGTCTTCTGTATAGGGGCTTTTATGATAATTATTTATAACTTTTTTAAAGCCAGAGATTGCATTTAAGGTAAAGGTTTGGTCCCTTTCAGGAATCTTGATTTGCAGGAAATCACACATGGCTAATTGATATTGAGCTCTGACCGCCAACTCATGACCAGGATAGAGTTCTAGAAATTTTCGATATTGAAATTTTGCCTCTTCATACTCTCCATTTTGGGAAAAAGTGTCTCCAAGATGGAGAAGGGCTCTTTTCCTCATTTCATTATCAGTTGTCTCTTCTAATATCTGTTCAAAAGCCTCTTGGGCTTCCTCATATTTCTTTGAAGCTAATTTTTTTTGGCCGGCATAAAATAAATCCGTGAGAGAAGATTCTTTTTTTTCTGGAAATAAAAAGGAACACCCAAAATTTGTAAAAAGAGATAGAGAAAATACTAATACAAAAAAAGAACAAACCGTTCTTTTTTTAATAAGCCTTTTACCCATCTTACGCATCAAAAAATATGTAATTAAATTAATCATTTAAGAAAAATTTGAATTTTTTAATTATAATTATTATAAGCATCGAGTCATTGGTATGTCAAGGAGATTCAGATTGATCAAAATTTCTGATAAAGATTGTAGTCTTTTCTTCTTTATTTCTATTTTTAATCTGTTATTTTCCATTTTTGTGATGAATACAGGGTTTCAGAGAAATAGTTCTACAGAAAAAAACTTGTTAAAAGTATTTTTTATAATAATAATTATACATAAATTAGTTCTGTTGTAATAAAACTTATTGTTTCTCATTGTAAAATAATCAATATTTTTTTATTTTATTTTTATAAATTAAAATGTATGCTTCATTTTTTATTTGAGAAGTGGTGAATTTATGGAAAACGAGAATAAAAGTAATGGGGTGTTTAAAAGTTTTATAGAGCTTTTTACGTCTCTTAAAACAGCCATCTTTTTAATGATTCTTCTATCAGTAATCTCTATTGCAGGAACCCTTATTCCCCAAGCAAGAGAAGAAATGTTTTATATAAAGGAATATGGTTTTAATCTTTTTAGAATATTTAAATCATTAGGACTGACTGATTTATATCATAGCTGGTTCTTTATTTTACTTTTGTCCCTTCTTAACATAAATGTCTTTTTATGTTTTATAAAAAGATTAAATTGGAAGCTAGAAAATCTTAAAAAAGATAAAAATAGATATGCCACTGAAAAACTTATTAAGGGAATGAAGAATAGTGCTAAACTGGTATTCCCTGGAACATTATCCTGTGCTAAGGAGATTATTTTTGACAGGTTAGGGTCAAAAAGATTTAAAATAAAAGAAAAAATTTCAGGTGAGAGTGTTTCCATAGTGTCTTCAAAGGGGTTAATTGGACAGTTTGGTTCTGATGTTATTCATTTAAGCATCCTTATTATTATTTTAGGAGCTTTTATTGGAACTGTGTTCGGTTTCAAGGATTTTATTATATTGAATGAGGGTGAAGAGAGGCATATTGCGCAGGGCGGTTTCAATTTAAGATTGGATAAGTTTAATATAGAATTTTATAAAGACACATCAAAACCGAAAGATTATTTTAGTACTTTGGCAGTATTAGAAAATAATAAAGAAGTGCTTACAAAAACAATCGAAGTAAATGACCCTTTAAGGTATAAGGGGATTTGGTTTTATCAAAGCAGTTATGGCCAAGCATGGAGGGTTATTAAGAAGGCCGCCTTTAAGATAAAGGATAATAAAAAGAACGCTAAAGAGAAAATAGTAACCTTAGATTTTAATAAGGATTTTTCTCTTCCAGAATTAGGTTTAAAATTAAAGATGATTGATTTTGTAGCAGATTTTATATTTGATACAAATACAAAGCAGGTTTTTTCAAAAACTACTGAACACAGAAACCCTGCTGTTCTTTTGGAGGTTTATGAAAATGGAAAGCTGACCTCAAGACCTTGGATATTTTTGAATTTTCCTGAGGCTCACTCTGTTCAAAGAAAAGATTCACGCTTTACTTTCCAGTTAGTTAATTATAATCCAATACCCTTTAGTGGATTACAGGTTACGAAAGATCCAGGTGTCAATATTGTGTGGTTAGGATCTTTTTTATTGACATTGGGGATGATTCTGGCTTTTACGGTCTCTCATAAGAAACTCTGGTTTTTTTTAAAGGAGTCTCAAGGGAAAATAGTGATAATGATGGGTGGTTCTGTTAATAAGAACCAGCTTGGATTTGAAAAAGAATTTTCAAGGATAACCGAAGATATGGACAGATCCTTGAAAGGTGACTGATATATAAATTGTATGATTGAGGAGTTATATAATGCTTTATTCAGAGATTTTATTTAGTGCTACATTATGGTTCTATCTTTTTTCTACCCTTTTTTATACCGGTTACTTGATTTTCAGAAAGAGGGAAGTAGGGCAGCTGGCTACAGCCACTGCAGTTATTGGATTAATTATTAATACATTATCTCTGATCTTTAGGTATGTAGAGTCCCAGCATGCTCCCTTTTCCAATCAATTTGAATCACTGGTATTTTTCGCCTGGTCTATTATTCTGATATATCTTATTTTTGAGTTTAAATATAAGATAAAAGCACTAGGGGTATGTATTGTCTTTTTTGGATTTCTTTCAATAGCAGTTGCATCCCTTCTTCCTTATAGATATCAAGCTATAGAGCCCTTGGTACCAGCTCTTCAGAGCTATTGGCTTCATATTCATGTTATTTCTACATTTTTAGGGTATGCGGGCTTTACTGCGTCCTTTGGGATAAGTATCGTCTATTTATTGAAAGACAGTGTTAAAGAAGAAAAACCAGAATCATTTTTTTCAAACTTCCCCGAACTCGATATACTAGATGATTTGAGTTATAAATCTATAGCTCTGGGTTTTCCCTTTTTAACCATAGGAATTATAACCGGGGCGATCTGGGCAAATTACGCCTGGGGATCTTATTGGAGTTGGGACCCTAAGGAGACATGGTCATTGATAACATGGTTTATCTACGCTGCTTATCTCCATTCCAGGATAACAAAGAACTGGAGAGGAAGAAGGTCATCTCTCCTTTCTATAATAGGCTATACTTCAGTTCTCTTTACCTATTTTGGGGTGAATTTTATCTTATCAGGGCTTCATTCCTACGCTTAAAAGTTCTTAAACATAAGCTTTCATATAACAGATAAGACAAGCAATATGATTAACAGAAAAGTCATCATTGTTTTAGTGTTTTTAGTTATAGCCATTTTTTTTCTTCAATGGTTAAAAAAAGAGAGATTTAAACCACCCATTCCAGGAAATCCTGCCCCTGAATTTTCTTTTAAAAACTTAGAGGGGCAAGTTGTAGATCTAAAAGATTTTAGGGAGAAGGTAGTTTTGTTAAATATCTGGGCTACTTGGTGCAAGCCCTGCAGAGACGAGCTTCCTTCTATGGAATTATTATACAGGAAATTAAAGGATAGGGGATTTGAGATATTGGCTGTAAGTATAGATAAAGACAGTAGTATAGTAAAACCTTTTGTAGAAGAACTTGGCCTCACCTTTCCTGTATTGCTTGATCCCAAAGGGAAGATTACTCGTTTATATAGAACCATAGGTATTCCAGAAAACTATATTATTGATAAGAGAGGTATAATAAAAGAAAAAATTATAGGAGCAAGAGATTGGCTCAGCAAGACTTATGTGGATTCGTTAAGCCAATTATTAGAAGAAGAAAAGGAGAAAGAATCATTTTTTCAAAAGTTGAAGATTGAAAGTCTTAAAATAAAGAGGGCCCCTGATTTTACTCTAAAAGATATAAACAAAAAGGAGGTTAGTCTCAAGGATTTTAGAGGGAAGGTAGTTCTCCTTAATTTTTGGGCAACATGGTGTGATCCTTGTACGGATGAGATGCCATCTATGGAAGGTCTTTATCAAAGATTTCAAAATAAAGGTTTTGTTGTCTTAGCAGTAAATTACCTTGAGAGAAGAGAGAAGGTAAGAAAATTTGTTGAAAAAAATAAATTTACTTTTACTGTTCTATTAGACCCCTATGGAAAAACATTAAGCTCTTATGGGATTTGGTCAATACCTGTTAATTTTATCATTGACAAACAGGGTTTTTTGCTTGGGAGAGCTATTGGACCAAGAGACTGGTATAGCAAAGAGACAAGAGAGTTGATAGACTATCTTTTAAGAAATTAATTTTTGATGATAAGGAATCGTTAATCGTCGTTTAACGAAATAGAGTGTAAGAATATAATAGGACTAATTTACTGTAAATTTCTATTAGTAACTCAGATCAACTTCCAGAGCCATTCTGGCGTTAATGAACTGGCGAAGCTGTTTAGTATAGTAATGTAATCGGTAAAGAGTAGTATCCCCAAGATAATCAGTATAACCCCAGAAACGATATGTACTATATTGATATATCTTTTGAAAACTTTAAAAAAGTTAAAAAAGACATCTATTGCGAGTGAACTGAGAAAAAAAGGGATTGCCAAACCGAGTGAGTATGCAACGAGCAAAATAATTCCGGTTTTAATGCTTTCTGAAACACTAGCCAAGATCAATATTGAGCCCAATATTGGACCCACACAAGGAGACCAGCCGATACCAAAAGAAGCCCCGACTAAAACAGAACCTAAGTAACTAAAACGCTTTTGTTTAATATGGAATTGTCTGTGCTGCATGAGAAACTTGACTTTTAATAAACCTGATATATAAAGTCCAAATAAAATGATTAATAAGCCGCCGGTTTTTTTTAGGATTTCTTGATAATTTAACAAAAAGCTTCCAACAAAACTGAAGGATGCCCCCAAGCTGATAAATACCAAAAAAAAACCTGTGATAAAAAAAATTGAATTTAGAATAATTACTTTTCTATTCTTCTTAGAGTCTTGAAAATCCTCTATGGAGAGCCCAGAAATAAATGATAGATATGATGGGAATAAGGGGAGGACACATGGTGAAAGAAAAGAGATTAAGCCTGCCCATAGCGCTATGAAAATTGAGATTTGTCCTGAGTTTTCCATATATTTTACTTAAACAATACAAAAACCCTATAGAAGAAGGGTTAATAACTAATAATCACCAACTTATTTGGTATTTTTTCTTGACCGTAAAATAGGTGATTGATATAATTTTTTCCGTTTGAATATTAAATCAGAAAGAAAGCTATGTCAAATATTGATTATTCTCATACAAATAAAAAAGGGCTTTTTACTTATATAAAAGAAATTTTCTATTTCTTAAAAGATAACAAAAATAAAAAAGTGAGAAAACACTTCCGGTCAGGGATGAATTGTATTCAAAAAGAAGATTTTCAAAAGGCAATAGAAGAATTTAAAAAAGTGATTAAAATAAAATCAGATCACTTCTTAGCGCGTGTTTATCTTGCAAGACTCTATCGTCTTAAAGGGGAAAATTTGAAGGCTTTCAAAGAGTATTCTTATGCACAAAAGATAAATCTTTTTAGATATAAGACATATAATCTTATGAATGAACATGTGAAATTGACCCGTCTTTATAAAGACAAGGGGTTTTTGGATGAGGTTGCAGATAATTTGGAGAGATGTGCTAAAAATTTAACAGAGGCGGCCAGAAGAATGAATCGAGCTGCTAAGAAACAGCACAGTGCTACTGAGAAATTAACAAATATTAATAAGAAGTTTAAGATAAAAAGTTTGGATGTAAAAAAATTGGATATCAAGATCGGGGAGTTCGGTGACTTTAAGGATATGGATGAATATATAAAATTTTTGACTTTAACCCCTATTACTGAAGAGGAAAAAAAGAACACAGATTGGGATGAGGTTATTTCGAAGATTTTAGAATAAAATGATACGGAAATTAAAGTTGAGTATATCAAGAGGAAAATGTGAAGAAAATTTTAGAAAATCTCTTAATTTCTGCTCTAAAGAAATTGAGGGAAACAGAAGAGTTGAGATTGCAGGAAATTCCTCCTATTATAATAGAGAGGCCAAAGATCGAGAAGCACGGAGATTTGGCCACTAACCTTCCGTTAGTATTAGCCCCTAAAGAACGCAAGCCCCCTTTACAAATAGCAGAACTCATTTTAAAGCAATTGAATAGAGAGCAGACTATTTTTTCGAAGATAGAAGTCGCAAAACCAGGTTTTATTAATTTTTGCTTCAAGACAGATTTTTTATATCAAAAATTAAAAAGTATTGAAAAGGAAGGTCCACTTTTTGGCTCAGAAGATATAGGGAAAAATATCAAGGTTCAAATAGAGTTTGTAAGTGCAAACCCCACTGGACCCTTACATATCGGACATGGAAGGGGCGCAGCTATAGGCGATGTCTTGGCTAATCTTTTATCTCGGATAGGCTTCCATGTTGAGAAGGAATATTACATAAATGACGTAGGTGTTCAGATGGAACTGTTAGGTAAATCGGTCTATATTCGCTATCAACAGCTACTCGGTCAAGACATACCCTTTATTGAGAATGGATACAAAGGGGATTATATTTCTGATATTGCAAAAGAGATTATATTAAAAAAGGGAGATAAATTTTTGCAGAAAAAAGAAGGAGAAGTATTGCCCTTCTTTACTGAGTTTTCCTCATGCTTTATTTTAAACGGGATTAAAAAAGACTTAGAAGATTTTGGTGTTACGTTTGACAGTTGGTTCAGTGAAAAGAGTCTTTTTGATAAAGGAGATGTTAATAAGGTTATAAATTGGTTAAAAGATTCTCATCTTGCATACAACAAGGATGGAGCTCTGTGGTTAAAATCGAGCAAATTTAAAGATGAAAAGGATCGAGTAATCATTAAGGCAAATGGTGAATATACATATTTTGCTTCTGATATAGCCTATCACAAAAAAAAATTTGAAAGAGGCTTTAAAAAAATAATTGATATCTGGGGTGCAGACCATCATGGTTATGTACCCAGAATGAAAGCAATCATAGAAGGCATGGGATATCATCCTGAATCGTTTAAGATTATTCTCGTCCAATTGGTAAATCTACTTCGAGGCGGCGAAGTCGTTTCCATGTCAACTCGAAGCGGAGAGTTTGTTACTCTTTCTGAAGTTATTAAGGAAGTTGGAAGGGACGCTGCAAGGTTCTTTTTTTTAATGCGACACTCTGATAGCCATCTTGATTTTGATCTAGAGTTGGCAAAAAAGCAATCAAATGAGAATCCTGTCTATTATGTACAGTATGCACATGCAAGGATTTGTAGTGTGTTCAGAATAGCAAAAGAGAGAGGAATAGATATTCCTTCTGGAGATAAGGTAGACTTTACATTATTAAGACTTCTTGAAGAGATTAAAATAATAAAACAGATATTGTGGTTTTCTGATATTATTAAAGAAAGTGCTATTAATCTTGAGCCTCACAGACTTGTTTTTTATTTACAGGAACTTGCTGGAGTTTTTCACAGTTATTATAACAAACACAGAATCATCTCTGATGATAGAAATCTTACCCTTTCCAGGCTAGCACTGATTAAGACGATCCAAAAGGTTTTGAGAGATTCCTTTGGTATTTTAGGAATCAATGCTCCTGAAAAGATGTAGAAAGTTAAAGAGGTCACTTTGAGAAAATTCAAGAAAAAATCAAATATATACTCGATCTTTGGTCTTATTTTATGTGGTATTTTTATAATTTTTATTGGAATTTTAATAGGAAACAAAGATAGAAGTAATAAAACAGTCCTCGTAAAACCTAAAATTGAACAAAACACTCAATCACCTCAAGATAATCAAATTGTATCTGGAAATAGAAATAAGTTAAAAGATACAGATCAAATCAAAGAAAAATTTACCTTTTATAAGACATTATCAGATGAGGGTAAATCTATCAAAAAGGAGAGTGAAAATATAGACAATATAATAAAGAGAGATGAAAAGGCTTTTACAGTTCAGGCTGGTTCATTTAAGAGAGAATCTGAGGCCTTGAAATTTAAGTCGATGCTAAAGGAAAAGGGTTATAATGTTTATATTGTAAACTTTAATGATTCTGAGGGAATTTTATGGTATAGAGTAAGGATTGGAAGCTATAATAGCAAGCAGGAGGCTTATAATATTGCAGAAAAAATAGAGAAAAACGAAGGTCTTTCAACATTTGTTACCGAAAAATCAAAATAACTTTTAAGGCGATTATAAAAGAAAGGAGGTGAAAAAATATGACAGAAGCTTATTGTGTTAAGTGCAAGGCTAAAAAGGTTATGGTGGATGAAAAGAAGGTTACGATGAAGAACAAGCGTGATGCAATGAAGGGCAAGTGTCCTGATTGTGGCACGGGTATGTTTAAAATTTTAGGTATGACAAAATGATTTTATAACCTTTAATTATATCAAAGGACAAAATATTGTAGTGAAAGGGGGTGAAAAAGTAATAAGAGGTGTTTTAAAAGAAACAGTATTAAGTCACCAAAATAGCCGAATTATTTAGTAAAATATGGCAAGGTTGTCCTTTTTTACCTAAAAAAATTTTTTATCTCTAAAAATAAAGGCAATATTGCCGTTTTTTAGGATAATTTGTAAATAGCTATTTTTCATATTTTAAATCAATTATTTGAATTAAAATTACTTTTTTCTTGACATATAAAGAATAATCTTATAATTATTATCATAAGGTTATTAGGCAATTAATTGCCGTATAATAATTAGAACAGATTAACAAAAAATTAACACTTAAAATCTCCTAAGGGAATAAGAGTTTTGAGCTTGTATGGAGATTTTTTTAGTATTATAATTAAGGTTGTAAGTTATTTATAAAGAGAGAGTTATGAAAAAGAGAGATTTTGCTTTTTTTTGGGGTTGTCAGATCCCGGCTAGATTTACCTTTATGGAAAAATCAACACGACTGGTTCTTGACCAGTTAGGAGTTCCCTATAAGGATATAGATGGTTTTACCTGCTGTCCTGAAAAGACCCTTGTAAATAATATGGATCCTGATTTATGGAAGGTGATGGCTGCAAGGAACATTGCTGTTGCTGAAAAAGAGGGATTGGATCTCCTCACAGCTTGTAATGGGTGTTATAGCACATTGAAGAGTGTATCAAGTGATCTAAAGACCTATCCAAAATCCCTTAAAAAGGTAAATGAGAAACTAAAGCTCCTTAACCTTGAATTCGGAGTTAATAAATATAATATCAGACACTTAATAGAGCTTTTTCATGATGACATTGGACTCCCTGAGATAAAGAAAAGCCTTAAAAAATCTATGGACGGAATGAAGATTGCCATACATGGAGGATGCCACCTAATGAGACCGAGCAAAGCTGTTCATTTCGATGATCCTTTAAAACCAACAAAGTATGATAATCTTGTTGAAACATTAGGCGCAAAGAGCATTTATTATCATACAAAGACCCTCTGTTGCGGGGGAAGTCTAGGTCGGGTTGATCAGAAGGAAAAGGCAATGGATATGATAAGAACAAAATTAAGGGAAATCAGAGCATTGAGGATAGATGCCATCTCCACAACATGTCCAGAATGTTTCAGGGTTTTTGATACGACCCAGCTCTTTTTAAATAAGAACGGTGATGACTATAATATACCCATCTTTACCTATCCTGAACTGCTTGCTTTGGGAATGGGTTTTGAGCCCCAGGAATTAGGGCTGGAAAACCATAAGATGAGTTGTAGCCCTTTTTTGGAAAAATTTAACAGAGTTAACAAAGAAAGGAAAGCAGATGTTGGAACTTGATCTTGAAGTATTAAAGAGATGTGCAGAATGCAGAGGATGTGAAAATGACTGTCCTGCCTTTTTAACCCTAGAGGGTTACAACCCCTACTTGATTGTTAAGGCCATATTAGAGGGGAGGGGAGAGGAGTATTTAGATTCTGAGATGATCTGGCAGTGTCTTGAGTGCCATACCTGTTTAGAGGTATGTCCCCAGAATTATAGCTGGGAGAAGATTATGACAGCCCTGAAAAAAGAGGCGATTAAGAGGGGAAAGATTCCTAAGACAGTTACCAAGGGAAAGGAAGCCTTTTTAAAGACAGGAAGACTTGGAGATCCTAGGATTCCACCTAGGGAGAAGATGGGATTGCCAGAGCCAAAGAAACTCTGTTTTGAAGATTTTAAAAAGCTGGTATGCGCTTGTCAATTGGATGAGGATGAGAAGGAATAATAAGAATGACTTATAATTTTCAAAAAGATATTTCAGGATGCGGGTTATCCGGGATAATAAACAAGAAGGGTGTAAAGGTTCCAGGGGAGGAGATTATAAAGTCGATTGCCCTTCAAAGAGATAGAGGAAATGGTCTTGGAGCTGGATATGCTGGATATGGGATCTATCCAGAATATAAAGATTTTTATGCCTTTCACATCATGTATAATACACATAAATCCCTTCAAGATACCGAAGATTTTTTGAAGAGAAATCTTCAAATAGAGAAAGCAGAAGACCTTCCCATTAAGAAAACAAGAAGAATTGAAAATAATCCTATTTTAAGGAGATATTTCGTAAACCTAAATGGAGCTGGAGATAAATCGAAAGCCGAAGAGGACATCAGCGTAGATGATATGATTGTAGAGCTGGTAATGAAAATAAACTTTGATATAGATGGTGCATATGTCTTTTCCAGTGGTAAGAATATGGGAGCCTTTAAAGGAGTGGGATTTCCAGAGGATATTGCTGAGTTTTTCAGAATCGCAGATTATAAAGCCCATATCTGGACAGCTCACAACAGGTTTCCAACAAACACACCCGGATGGTGGGGTGGCGCCCATCCCTTTACCCTTCTGGACTGGTCCATAATCCACAATGGAGAAATATCATCTTATGGTATTAATAAGAGATATTTAGAGATGAATGGTTATCGGTGTACCCTTATGACAGACACAGAGGTTGTTGCTTACCTGTTGGACCTATTGGTAAGAAGACATGGGCTCTCTATAAAATTAGCATGTCTAGCCTTAGCCTCACCTTTTTGGAAGGATATCGATGCTCTGCCGGAGGAGGAAAAAGAGATTATCGAAAGTATTAGAGTTATTTATGGGAGTGCCCTCCTAAACGGTCCTTTTGCCATTATTTTTGGTCACAAGAGAGGAATGGTTGGGATGAATGACAGGATAAAATTGAGACCGTTGGTCGCTGGTGAGAAGGGAGATTTTGTTTATATGTCTAGTGAAGAATCTGCCATCTGGGAGATATGTCCTGATCCTGATAGGGTCTGGACACCACGGGCTGGAGAGCCCGTTATTGCTGAGTTAGATGAGAGTGTAGAATAAACTAATTTTAAAGGAGTTTTCGTGTATAAAAGCTTAGTTTGGCCGGAAAACAAGGTCAAAATTGATTATAATAAATGTATTTCTTGTAAGAGATGTACCCAGGAATGTGGATGGGATGTATATAGCTTTGATGGGAAAAAGATAGTTCCTGACGAAACAAAGTGCAGGGCCTGCGGACGATGTATGGTCTACTGTTCGGGGGGTGCTTTGACAGTAGAAAAGAATCCTATGGCCCTAAAAGAAAACTATAGCTGGACACCCCAGCATATTAGAAATATATACCGCCAAGCTGAGTCAGGAGGGGTGCTCCTAACAGGAATGGGTTGTAATCTTCCTTACCCAATTTTATGGGATCATATGTTGCTCGATGCCTGCCAGGTAACAAATCCATCTATTGATCCCCTAAGGGAGCCAATGGAGCTGAGGACATATCTTGGGAAAAAACCATGTAAATTAGAGCTTAAAAAAGATAAATCAGGCAAGACAAGGCTCAAGGAAAAACTTCCTGAACAGATCAAATTAGAAGTGCCTGTCATTTTTGCTCCTATGTCCTATGGCGCCCTCAGTCTCAATGCTCACAGGGCAATGCTGATTGCTGCAAGAGAGTTGGGAACGGTTATGAACACAGGAGAAGGTGGGCTTCATGAAGATTTTTACAAAAACTTTAAGAATCAGCTGATTGTTCAATGTGCTTCAGGAAGATTCGGGGTGCAAAAGGACTATCTCAATGCTGGTGTGGCAGTAGAAATTAAGATTGGTCAAGGAGCTAAACCAGGAATAGGAGGGCATCTGCCCGGAGAAAAGGTTAGTCAGGATGTCTCTGAGACAAGGATGATCCCTCAGGGCTCTGATGCCTTATCCCCTGCTCCTCAACACGATATATACTCTATTGAGGATCTCAGACAGCTAATCTATGCCATCAAGGAGGCAACAGACTACAAACCTGTTTCTGTCAAAATCGCTGCCGTTCACAATGTGGCAGCTATTGCAAGCGGGATTGCGAGAGCTGGTGCTGATATCATTTATCTAGATGGTCTGAGAGGTGGTACAGGGGCCGCGCCTACGGTTATAAGAGACCATATGGGTATCCCTATTGAACTAGCATTAGCTGCTGTTGATGATAGGCTAAGGCAAGAGGGTATAAGAAATGAAGCATCCATTATCGCTGCGGGAGGTATTCGAAGCAGTGCTGATGTTGCTAAAGCGATTGCCTTAGGAGCCGATGCTGTGGCAATTGGAACTGCCGCTCTAATCGCAATGGGTTGCCATGTCTGTGCCTCTTGTCATACAGGGAATTGTAGTTGGGGCATAACTACTCAGAGGCCTGAGTTGACCTCTCGTCTGGACCCAGAGATATATGGAGAGAAATTAGCCAATCTCCTTAAAGGCTGGGGTCATGAGTTAAAAGAGATATTAGGTGCGTTGGGAGTAAACGCAATCGAGAGCTTAAGAGGAAGTAGAGAGAGACTTCGGGGCGTTGGATTAGATGCCCAGACATTGGATATATTAGGGATTAAACCCGCCGGCAGATAAACAAGTCTTTTTTAAATAGTTAATTTAAAAAAATTATACAGGTAGATTGTATGTTAAAGATAGATGCAAAAGGAGTTTATTATAAGACCCTGAATCAGCATATTCGAGAACTGATAGCTGAGGGAGAAAAGGAATTTGAACTTATCAATGTTAATGGTCAAAGGTATATCGGTGATGGTATTAAAGGGGAAGATATCAAGATAGTTGTCAATGGGGTTCCTGGAAACGATTTAGGGGCTTTTATGGATGGTCCTACAATCATTGTAAACTCAAATGCCCAAGACGCTGTAGGCAATACAATGGGTAATGGAAAAATTATTATAAAGGGACATGCAGGGGATGTTATTGGTTATGGTATGAGGGGAGGAAAAATATTTATAAAGGAAGATGTAGGCTATCGAGTAGGAATTCATATGAAAGGATATTTAGACCAAAATCCCCTTCTGATTTGCGGTGGGACTGCAGGAGATTTTTTTGGAGAGTATATGGCTGGAGGCACTCTGATTTTATTGGGCTTAAATAATAATGAGAACAAAAATACTAAAAGACCAATTGTGGGAAGTTATTTAGCAACGGGTATGCATGGTGGCGTTATCTATATAAGGGGAGAAATAGATGAAAAGAATATAGGGGAAGAGGCTGGCATTAAAGAATTGGATAGTGATGATGAAAAGGTTTTAGAAGGATATCTAAAAGAGTACTGTCAGGATTTAAATATTGATATAAATAAAGTTACGAACAAAAGATTTATTAAATTACTGCCGGTGAGTAGCAGACCTTATGGTAATTTATATGATTATTGATTTATAGCCCCCCTAGATCTCTCTTCTCTATAAATTTATATTGAAACCTTTTCCTATTTCTGAACATAACCCTTATCTTTTTTGAGCTCATCTTTTTATAAGATAAGTTTCCTCACATAACTTTCTTCTTTACAACAATTATCTCAGTGAGATATACTGCTATTGCTTCTTATAGGTTTATCCAAATTCTTATCTATTATAAAACTCTCATTTTTACAGGTAAACGTATGGATAAAGTCGATATAGCCATAATAGGTGCAGGGGTTATTGGTTTGGCAATTGCACAGCGTTTATCCCTGTCGAAGGAGATTGTTCTCATTGAGCAACATGATGGTTTTGGCAGAGAAACTTCATCCAGAAATAGCGAGATCATCCATGCTGGCATGTATTATCCTTCAGATTCCTTAAAGGCCAGACTTTGTGTTGAAGGGAACAGAAAGCTCTATGAATTATGTGAAAATTTTAAAATTCCTTATAAAAAAATAGGCAAGCTGATCATTGCCCATACCGAAGAAGAGAAGAAAAAAATAGAAAATCTTTTGAAGCAAGGTAATAAAAACGGGGTTCCTGGCCTTAGATTGCTAAACAGACAAGAGATCAATAAAATGGAACCTCATATTTTAGCTAATTTAGCACTGTTTAGCCCTGAAACTGGTATTTTCGATTCGCACCAATTGATGAAATTTTTTGAACAGAAAGCGCTCTCAAACAATGTTACGATTGCATATAATTGTACGGTTTCTGGCTTACAGAAAACAGGCGATACTTTCACTTTAGACATAATTGATGCTGATGGTGAGAGCTTTAATTTAGAATCCAGTATAGTGGTTAATTCAGCAGGACTTCATGCAGATAAAATCGCTTCTTTAGCAGGTATTGATGTAGAAAATGACGGATACAAACTTCATTTTTGTAAGGGTGAATACTTCAGTGTATCAAGCCGTCATAATGGAAAGCTGGCTCATCTGGTTTATCCTCCTCCCAATACCATAAGCCTCGGTATTCATACTGTGACTTTACTTGATGGTAGCTTGAAACTTGGGCCAAGCGCTTTTTACATTGATACAATAGATTACGAAGTTGATGGTTCACATCAAAAAGATTTTCTTGAAAGCGCCAAAACATATTTGCCGTTTATCGAATCCAATGATCTTTCGCCTGATATGTCAGGGGTCCGTCCTAAACTTCAAGCAGAAGATGAAGATTTCCGTGATTTTGTGATATGTGAAGAAAGCAATAAGGGATTGAAAGGGCTGATTAATCTTATAGGTATTGAATCTCCTGGTTTGACTGCTGCACCGGCTATCGCTGATTATGTAGACAAAATAGTAAAAGATTTATAAATCGAGAACCCAATATTTATCAACAATCCTTTTATGCTTAATGAGCCTTTCAGAGATCTTTATGAAAACAAATGGAGTTTTATGAAGAAAAAACTTATCCCTTTTATTGAAAAACTCTTCGAGATAAACCTCGCTGTTAAAGAAGAAGAGAATATTTTAGTTTTTACTGATCGTATAAAAAAAGGTGAAGCCCTATCAGATCAAGACAGGGAGAGAAGAGAAAGGCTTAGAAAGACAGCAAGGCTTATATCTGAAATTGGCAAAAGGTTTGGGCGTTCCGATTTTTATGAATATGATGCACTGGAATGTCATGGAACAGAACCCCCTTTGGAATTGTGGGAAAAGGCATTTGGGAAAAGAACAGTAAACGAATTGAAAAAAGAGAATATATTATCAAAATTGATTGCAAAGGATATTTCAATTGATTTGGTTAAAAGGGTTGAAGAGGTTGTTTATAATAACAGAAAAGACACTGTTGATGTAGTCATAGCCCTCTCCAATTTTTCTACGAGTCATACAAAGTTCAGAGACTTATTAACCGATCAGGCCAAAGTAAGATATGCAAGCATGCCCCTATTTGACCCAGAAATGTTTTATGGCCCTATGGATGTGAATTGGGATCAGTTAGATAGGGAAAGTAGGAGATTAGCTGAGATCATCACTGAAGCGGATGAATTAAAAATTCAGTCTTCGAATATGACTCATTTGATAATGGACATTAAAGAAAAGAGAGGTCTTGTAGATACGGGTATATTGCGAAAACCCGGCTCATTCAGTAATCTTCCGGCTGGTGAAGTATATCTTGCGCCTGTTGAGGGCAAGACTCATGGAAGGTTGGTGATTGAATGGGCACCTACCCATCGACTAAAGCATCCTATAACCTTGTGGGTAGAGAAAGGACTGGTAGTAGGTGTAGAGGGAGACGATGAACATGCGGATATCTTGAGGGAAAGATTTAAAAAAGACCCTCTTTCCAAAAACATTGCAGAGCTGGGGATAGGAACAAATGAAAAGGCGTCTCGGCCTGATAATATCTTAGAGAGTGAAAAGATAATGGGGACAGTTCATGTTGCTCTCGGAGATAACAGTTCTTTTGGAGGAAATATAAGGACTTCTTTTCATCAGGATTATGTAGTCTTTCAGCCAACAATGGAGGCAAGTTTTCCTGGAGGAGAAAACAGAATAATAATCAATAAAGGAAAATGGTGTTTTTAAATTGCGGTTAATGTTTTTTATATAGATAAAAGATCGCTGGTTATGATTTTAATTTGTCTCTTTTAAAATAAAATTATTGATTACTTCGAGAACGCCTTTTTCTCTTTCCGATTTTGTTATATAATCAGCTTTTTCTTTTAGACTGTTCGATGCATTGGCAACAGCTATACCCAGACCTGCATATTCAATCATCTCGATATCATTCATTCCATCTCCCACCGCAATGATTTCATCCCTTTTTATATTAAAATGTTTTGCTATTTTTTCTAATCCCCTAGCCTTTGTGGCCCTGAGATTTAACACATCTATAAAATAGGGAGCGGAGTTTGTTATTCTCGCTATGCTTTCAAGCTCCATTTTGAGCTTCATGGTAAGTCTCTGGACTTCTTCAATATTTACATAAAAAACGATGGCCCTTGGCTTCTCCTCCAATATTTCCTTTAAATCGGATACAATTTTTATCTCTATTCCTGCGATAGTCTGATAATTTTCTGTGTACCAACTCCTTTTTGGAGTATAGACCTCATCTCCCTGAAAGAGAAAATTCGTTGAATTTTCACCATTCATGAGGTCTATCGCCCTCTCCGCTATCTCCTTTGTAATTCTCAGGTCAAGGTATTTTTCTTTGGTGTGAGAGGATTTTACTAAAGATCCACCATCGGTTATAAGGGGGAGATCGATATTCAATCTCTTTGCTAAGTTTTCTGCAGATCGAAACATCCTATTCGTTGCAATGGTCACCTTAAGGCCTTTATTGACAATTTCTTCAATAGCCGCAACGATTTGCGGAGAGAGCTGATGCTCTTCGTTGAGTAGTGTTCCATCGAGATCTATTGCTAATAGCTTGTATTCCAAAAGTAAATTCCTCATTGAGGTTTTGAGATTAAAATTTTTTTGGAATAATACATCTCTTCAATACTGATGTCAATCCAAGGACAAGAGACTGCTAAATGTCCATCCCTTGTTCTTCTTTTTCCTTGACAATTAATCACTTAGATGATAATTAAAAAACAAAGGTGAATATAATGCAATTATTTAATTTAGATAATACGATATTTTATTTTTACTTTATCAGGGTCTGCCTGTCACCTTTGAATAATCACAACGAGTAATTATTCAAGGTCATGGGCAGACCAGAAAAAGCCCATGGCCTTTTTTATTTTGAGAGCCATGGGAAAAAATTTCCATGGCTCTTTTTTTGATTATGATCTTTATACATTGAGGAGGATTTAAGATGATTATTGTAATGAAGGCGGGTGCTACCAAAGAGGAGATTGCAGAGGTAGAGAAAAAGATTAAAAATCTTGGTTATAAATCCCATTCTATATACGGTATTGAGAGAACGGTTATAGGGGCAATAGGTGATGAGAGGGGAAAGGCAAGGCTGCAGTCTTTGTCTGTTCTTCAAGGCGTTGAGAGTGTTGTTCCGATACTCAAGCCATATAAGCTGGCAAGCAAACAGTTTAAACCTCAAAAAACCGTTATTTCAGTTAAAGATGTTGAAATAGGAGGGGATAAAGTAATTATTATAGCAGGGCCCTGTTCAGTTGAGAGCAAAGAACAGTTGATGGAAACAGCTAAGGCTGTAAAAGAGGCGGGTGCCCATATTTTGAGAGGAGGAGCATTTAAACCCAGAACATCTCCCTATAGTTTTCAAGGCATGGAAGAGGAGGGATTAAAAATTCTTGCTGAAGCAAGGGATGAGATAGGCCTTCCTATTATTACAGAGGTTATGAATCCAGAGGATGTGGATCTGATTGCAAGGTATGTAGATATTATGCAGGTTGGAGCGAGAAATATTCAAAACTTCTCTTTGCTCAAAAGGCTAGGGAGTGTCAAAAAACCGATACTTTTAAAAAGAGGCATGATGACCACTGTCCAAGAATTCCTTATGTCAGCGGAATATATTCTCTCAGAAGGAAATAGTCAGGTAATCCTTTGCGAAAGGGGCATAAGGACATTTGAAACAGCGACAAGAAATACCCTTGATTTAAGCTGTATACCTGTTTTAATGGAAGAAACCCATCTTCCTGTTATCGTTGATCCTTCCCATGCCACAGGAAATTGGCATTATGTTGCCCCAATGAGTAAAGCATCAGTGGCAGCAGGAGCTGATGGTCTAATGATAGAAGTTCATCTAAAGCCTGAAGAGGCTTTTTCTGATGGTTCTCAATCCCTTAAACCCGACAACTTTACCATTTTATTAGAAGAACTGAAGCCGTTTATCATTGCAGCAGGAAGGAAATTCTAGATAAATGTTTTTTAGCCTCCTGTTTGAGATATTTCTCTGTTTATTTCAATTATATTTCCGTTTACCCAATTGGAATTGAAATACAATGGTTCTAAGTCAACAATTCAGATATCAAAACCGATAAACAATTCTAAAAACTATTGTATTGCTCTTAACCCACTTTTTCTAAAATAATTGTCTTCTAAAATAATTGTCAAACAAAAAAGGAGGAATTTTAAATAATGAAAGATAATGTTTATGTTCATATGCCCTTTCAGGTTTTAAGAGAGAATATCGATTTGATCATTAAAAATCAATTAAATGTTGAGATACATTTTTCGAGCTATTACTTTGATGATTACCCTTTTAAAAAGATTATAGAGATTCAAAGGATTCTTGAGGAAAATGGCGTTCAGATCTGCTTTCATGCTCCATATATGGATTTAAGCCCGGGCGGTATGGATAAGTTAGTAAGAGATATTACTTTAAAGAGGATGCAACAACTTTTAAAATTAGCAGAGGTGTTTAAACCCTCCGTTATTATTGTTCATCCTGGATATGATGATTGGAGATATAATAAGCATTTTGAGGATTGGCTAGAGAATAGTATTGGAACATGGCAAAAAATGTTAGATTCATATTCTCATCTTGGCTCGATTATTGCACTAGAAAATGTATTTGAAAAAATACCAGATACTCTATTAAGATTAATTGACTCTATAAATTCGCCTAAATTTAGATACTGTTTGGATACTGGGCATTTTAATTTGTTTTCTCAAATTCCTTTGAAAGAATGGTTTGGGAGAGTAAGTCCATATATAGTAGAAGTGCACCTTCATGATAATTTTGGAGAGGATGATGAACATTTAGCCATAGGCGAGGGTAATTTCGATTTTCCATTATTATTTCATTTATTAGAAATTAATGAATTAAAACCATTATTGACCATTGAGGGAAGAGATAAAGATGAGATTATGAAAAGTCTGAAATTTTTAAATACACTTTAAAACATTAAATAGGGAGTTATTAAGTAAGAGATCTATAAAACTTTTCTTTTTAAGAATATAAAAGCTTTTGTTATAATAATTAATATTAATAAAAACCTTTTTTAGGAAACAGCGCTTTGAAGAAAAAAGGAATTATAATTTTTTCTCTATTTATTATAATTCTTTTTAGCTGCGCAACCGATAATAATAAAAAGACAATAAGTAGAGAGTTTGCTCAAAAAAACTATCATAGGGGGATGTATTATTTAGAAAGAGGTTTTATATATTCAGCAGAGAATGAGTTTTTAACAGCTGTTAGACTTGATCCTAACAATCCTAAAATTTATTTAGCATTGGGACGAACATATCATCTTCAGACAAGGCTAGATTTATCAGAGGCTCTATTTGAGGAGGCTTTAAAGATTGATCCAAATTTTATTGAAGCTCGTTTTTATCTTGGGAGTCTCTATTTAGATATGAAAGAATGGAACAAGGCTTTAAAAGAGTTTAATATTGCAAAAAAAGATGAGGATTTTATTTATCGTCCCTCTGTTTATAATAACCTAGGATTAGTTTATATGAGATTGGGAGAGAAGAAAAAGGCTTTTGAGGCATTTAAAAAGGTTATTGAACTGGTTCCTAATAGCAAATTAGCTGATTCTTCAAGAAAATATTTAGAAAAGGAAAATTGAATCTAGTGAAACCCTCTTATAAAAAATTAAAACGGCATCATTATCTAATAATTTTAAAAAATTAATTATCACTAAGGTATGTTTTTAACAGATAAAATTTTTAAAATACGCAGTTCAGAAAATACATTGGGCATTATTGGTTATCCTATCAGCCATTCTCTTTCTCCTTTAATGCACAATACCGCGATCAGATCTTTATCTTTAGAATACCATTACTATCCCTTTCAAATAAGACCAGAAGAGCTTTCAAATGCTGTGAATGATATAAGAAACCTCGGAATAAAAGGAATAAACGTAACTATCCCGCATAAAGAGCCTATCATAGACCTATTAGATGACATAAATAGAGATGCAAGACTGATTGGAGCAGTAAATACAGTAAATCGAGAAGGTGAAAAACTCGTTGGCTATAATACTGATGGAAAGGGTTTCATTAAATCTTTAAGAGAAGATGCAAAGGTAGATCCAAAAGGAAAGAATATTTTGATATTAGGAGCGGGAGGTGCTGCTCGAGGTTTGGCTATTCAACTCTCCTTAGAAAAAACCAACAGAATTGTTATAGCAAATAGAACCCTTAAAAGGGCTGAAGAGTTAGTGAAAGATTTAAAAGAAAAAGTTGGTTTTTGTGAGTGCACTTCAATCCCTCTGGAAGATAAAATAATAACTGATTATATACCAGATTCAGATATTATCATTAATGCGACATCTTTAGGTATGAAGGGAGAAGATTCTCCAATTATACATTCTGATTTAATAACTAAGAGACATTTAGTTTGTGATATTGTTTACAGTCCTCTAGAGACGCCCTTACTAAAGGAGGCGAAGATACGGGGAGCAAAGGCTTTAAATGGTCTCGGAATGCTGATCTACCAGGGAGCCCTCTCTTTCGAGATATGGACAGGGAAAGAGTTCCCTGTTGACTTAGTGAGAGAGACTTTAATTAAAGAGCTGGATAGTAGCCCCCATAAATAATATTTTTATCGTTTAAGAGGGTAAGAGATGTACGGAAGATTAGGAGAAATGCTTGTAAAATCAAAACTGATAAAGCAAGAGCAGTTAGAAGAGGCGCTTAAATATCAAAAGACCAATCGATGTAGATTGGGAACGAGCTTGGTTAAACTGAATTTTATTAAGGATGAAGTCTTGGCAGAATTTTTAAGTAAGCAGTATGGAGTTCGTTCGATCGACTTAGAAGGTGTCTCTGTAGAACCCTCTATCATTAGTTTGATCCCTGCTGAAATCGCTCAAAAATATATGATTATTCCCTTATCAAAAGATGGCAATAAAGTAACCATAGCAATGGCAGATCCTTCAAACATCTATGCCATTGATGATTTAAAGTTTATGACCGGCTTCCATGTAGAGCCAGTGGTAGCTACTGAGGGATCTATAAGATTAGCAATCGACAAGTTTTATGATTCAGCCGAGACTCTTAGAGATGTTATGGATACGATAGAGGAAGAAGATATGGAATTAGTTGCTGGGGAAGAGGATATTGATGATCCAACATTGAAGGAAGCGATTGAAGATGCTCCCGTTGTTAAATTAGTCAATCTTATCTTAAGAG
>DATKYB010000033.1 GCA_035528715.1 Nitrospinota bacterium
TATATGGAATATTTTGCAAATGAGGATATTGATAAATCATGGGAAATGATAAATAGAGTAACTAAACAAGCTGAATATATTCGGAAAACTGTTGGTGGACAAGCCTCAGTTGATTTTTTTAATACAAAATTTGGGACTGATCATCCGTTTACTGGTGATGATGAAGAACCAATTATTGTACCTGGCTCAAGTAGGGTTTTCGATAAAAAGACTAAAAAAGTAATTCTTGAGCCTGTAAAACCAGAAGAAACAGACGCTGAAAAAAGGCAAGCAGAGTTTAAAATTAAAAAAGATTTAATGGCCTACGAAGCTGAATTAGATAGTAAATACAAAGATACTCCCGAAGGAATACAAGCAAAAAAGATAGCACTGGAAAAGTATAAGGCTGGATTAGAGAAACCAAAGGAAGTGATTACATGGACTACAGCAATAAATAATCTATCAAAAAGATTTGGCAGTCAAAATGCAATGGGTAGTATAATTATAACAAAAGGATTAGAAAACAAACATAGACTAGCCCAAGGAAAACTTATTGAACTTGAAAAAAGTGGTATGGACCCTATGGAAGCTGTCCAAAAAGCAGAACAATATGCGATCCATGTAGAACAAAGATATTGGCAGTATATAGATGCAGCTAAAACAGAAAATGAAAAAGAGAAAGTCAACTCTTTGTTTGAAAAAGACTATGGATATATACCAAAAACAAGATGAAACCAGCAAATAACATAGATTTTAATAATATAGATTTTGAATGGGAATCACCAAAACCTAGAAAATCAGACAGGATGTATATAGATTTTGAGGGTGATGGGCCTGTGTCTTTCAGACCTCATGCAAAAGCCGAAGCCGAAGGATTTGTAAAGCCTGCATTAAAAGCTACAGGAAGAGTATTGGGTGCTGGGCTTGGTAGTATGATTTTAGCACCAGTGGCAGGTATAATCTCCGCTATAAGACTTGGCGTACCATCTGCTGAAATGGAACAACCTCTTGCCTTTGGCATACCATCTTTTAACAAAAGTGGAAGCAAAGTACCAAGTAAACCTAAATGGACTCCTGGTGGTCTTAAAGAAGCTAATAAGACACTTGAAGAAATTATGAGTGTGCCAGGTAAACTTATTGTGACCGAAGAAGAAGTAAAGTCACTTGAATATATTAATAAGCCTTTTGAACTGGCTGGAACTGCTGGTGAATATGCGGGGAAAAAAGCTAATGAAGGGCTAAAAGAACTTGGATTTGAAGATACATACCTGGAACCATTATTTGCGACTTATGGTGAAGCGGCTCTTATCTTTGGCTTACCTGGTGTAATTAAAAAGATAAAAGCGTCTAATGCATATAGAATGATGACGATAAAAGAGCGTGGGTTAGTGATACAAAGTCTTGCTGACACTGTAAAAAAGAATCCTAATATGACAGAGGGTCAAATAATAAGGAAATTTAATAATAAAACATGGAGAGATGAAACTAAAAGGACGTTCAAGAAAGAAGAAATAATACCGGTTAAACCAAAAGCACCGGCAAATATACAACCAGAAGCAAAACCAATAGTTGCCAAACAACCTAAGTCTGAAATAGCCAAAACAGTTCAGCAAGAGATTATAAAAGAACGAACTGCATCACCTCTTGATATTCTTGAGCAAAGAGTAAAAGAGATTGCTGATAATAAGATTGACTTTGAAAAGCCTATGGAGATTGGAGAGCCTGCTAAACAAGTAGGTGAACCGGTTAAAGAACCTGCAAAATCTGAGTTTGATAATTTTAGAACACAGATGAAAGAGAAGTATGGAGAAAATCATTTATTTGAACAGACACCAGAAGAAGCAAGAAAAGACGCTAATCTTATAACAAAAGCTAGAGATGAAATACTAACAGAATATAAAAAGAATTATGGAAATAAACCTATTGTTTTAACAAATGACGCAGGGACAAAAGGCGTTGTTATTTCACTAAGCTCAAAACATCCAGGAAAATATCAAATTACAGATTGGGATGAGCGTGGGTTTTCTGGTGATAGGACATATGATACAGAAAAAGAAGCTATTGTAGATGCATGGCAGGATAATAAAAGGGTAGCCAATCCCGAAGCATTTGAAAGAGCATCTAAAACAGAGGCGTTTAAAGAAGGAAATAAAGCTGCCGATGAAGTCCAAAAGTGGAATGAGAAATCATGGAAGAGATCACAAGAGAAAAAAGAGATAATTCCAATCAAACCAAAGGAGATAGCACCGGAAAAGCCTGAAATGGATACTATATCAAAAGATCTAAACGTCAAATACGATGGTGAATTTGCAGGCGTTGGTCATTCATGGACCGACCTTGAGACCAAAGGTAGCTTTACTACTGAGAAGATAGACGTTAATGAAGTGAGAAAGAGCGTTGATAAAGTTAGAGAGAGTTTCAAAAAGGTTGAAACGCCTGAAATGGTTGAGAAAAAAGAGCCTCCTATTCCAGAGGCTAAAGAACCTTGGGATTACTTAGATTTAACCCACCCTGATTCTATTACGTATAATAGAGGTGGTATTGGTGGCGACTTTAGCGGGGGTGAAAATTTATCAGCAGCACAGAAAAAAGAATATCACAAGGTATGGATTGATAGGTTAAACAAAGAGCTAAAAGCCGAAAGAGGTGTTGAAGTACGAGATAAAGGAATACAGTGGGCGAATAAAAATGCTCAGTATTTTAAAATGAAGGGGATAAAAAATCTGTTAGAACGTAGACGGTCTCACGAACAAGCTCTTTTAGATATTAAAAAGTACCCTGGGTTATATGCCCCAACTAAGCCAGAGGCCAAAAAGCCAGCACCG
>DATKYB010000034.1 GCA_035528715.1 Nitrospinota bacterium
TATAAGGACCCCACTTTTTTTTAGAAAGCGCTCTCTTGCGTCCGCCATATAATCTATTATGTCTTCTTCTAAGCCAAAGGAGCCTAAAATCTCTGAGATGATAATATCTACCTTTTCAGAAAGAGAGATGTCTGTTGAAACATTATTGATAAAGGTTATTTTGTCCTTTAAATTATTTTCTCTAGCTAATTCTTTGGCAATCTCTATCACACTATCTACCTCAACAGCATAGACCCTTTTTGCACCAGCCATGCATGCAAAGAATGATAATATTCCTGTGCCTGCACCCAAATCTAAAACCACATCTCCTGGTTTTACTGTTTCAAAGATTGCTCTTTTAAAGGTATTTGTTCTGTATCTATCAGAGAGCATCATTTTGTGATATTCAATCATATTAGTCATGGTTTAATAGACTGTTGATAAGTTTAATGCTGTTTTTTAAATTATTAGAAAATAGAGTGTAGCATTTGGCATTACTAACTATTGAAACAAGCATATCCATTCCTTTATTATTAAAAGAAGAAAGATTAAAGGATTGCTTTGTCATTTCGAGGATAGTTTTAGATTTAGAGATTTCTTCCAGCCTCGATTTTTCTTTCGGATCGAAATTAATAAAGACGATGTAATTCACTTTTGTTTGATTTCCCAGACATTCTTTATGTAAATGTAGCGGATTGATATACCATGCCTTTTGATTATCATATCTTAAAAAATAATCCTTAAGATTAAAATCTGATTTTAGATTTTGAAAGAGTTGAAAAGAGCTCTCCTTTATACAGAGACTTCTTGGAAAGGGTTCGATCATTAAATTATCTGGGCTTACAAGAGAGACCTCATCGGTCAAATACTTAAATCCATCCAAAATAAGTCCAAGTATCAAAGTCGTTTTACCTTTGCCAGGGCCTGATGGAAACAAAAAACCTTTTTTGTTTTTTTCCACAGCTCCTGCATGTATCTGAAGAAAATTACTTAATGAAATTCCAGCATCATTGATGACCAGCCATTCCAAAAGAGGAATGATTTCAGAGATATTCATGGTTTTAAAGGCAATGTCTTTTTTACTGAATATTGTGTGGATTGGTTTTGGTCTCTTATTTCCATTATTTATAAATACTGTGTATATATTCTTTGGTTTTGTTGGAGAAGAAGAAATAAAATAAGAATAAAGCTTTTGGAATTCCCTTAAAATCATTTCTGAATTTGTTCTGATTAAAAAATCATAGGTAACTATTCTGAAACATTCTTCATATTTGAAGCGTTCATTCAAAATAGGGTTATTAAAGGGAAGATTTGTCAGGCGAGATTCTTTTCGAAAAGACAAATATCTTACTCCATTAGTAGTTTTAGATTTTTAAGATTTTTAAGGGTCTTTTCAATATCTTTTAATGCATTATCGAGGCTTGTATCATATTTTTTAATTAACTTTTTTGCGATATCTTTTGTACTCTGTTTACCATCACAGTAGTTCCATATCAGTGTGGCTGTTGGATTGAGGGTATGAACCATGCTGTTTTTTTGATCGTATATTATCCCTTCGCCATCTAATTCTCTGTATAAAAGGTTATCTCTTTTTTTTGGTCTGTTATTTTTCAATATCTTCAGTTATGAATTTAGATAAGTTTATATTACCAATGTCCTCGTCCCATTCCACGTCCTCGATACTCACGGCCCCTATGCCAAATGCCGCCAGGTTTACCTTTATCACGCCCACGCCCGCGTCCAGGAGGAGGAGTTATTCTTCCTCTTGCAACCCCTCTTGCTCTGCCTCTTGCTACTCCTGCTGCCACTCCTCTTCCTCTTGCAACCCCTCTTCCCCTGCCAGTTGCTTCTGCTTCTTCTACATCAATAATATTAAAGGTTTCAATAATAGGTGCAATATAAGGAAGAAGGACAATACCAGATATGGTCTTTTTAATAAAATCTCTCTTGGATGGAGATTCAGGGTTTTTACTCTTTAGTGAATTTTTATTTTTGTTCTTCCTGTTTTTTACCATTGTTCTGCCCTCGCCCACGCCCGCGTCCAGGAGGAGGAGTTATTCTTCCTCTTGCAACCCCTCTTGCTCTGCCTCTTGCTACTCCTCGAGCTACTCCAGCACCTACTCCTCTTCCTCCACTAGTTGGTCCTGTTTCTGCACTTTCTGCAATAATATTAAAAGACTCAATAATGGGAACCACATAAGGAAGAAGGACAATACCAGATATGGTCTTTTTTATAAAATTCCTCTTGGATGGAGATTCTGGGCTTTTAATCGTTCTTAAATTTTTATCCTTTCTATTTTTCACAATCTATTTTTATAGAACTTTTTTGTTGAAACATTTGTTTTATATGTTAAAATAACCTTAATAAAATTAACATTTTCTTCTTGTTTTGTCAATGAATACGGGTTTGGTATTTATTGAAGAGAAGGAAAGTTAACCGATTAATTTAAAGAGAAAACTATAATGGATCAAAAGAGAAATTATGTAAGAGTAGATGATTATCTTCCTTTTGAATATACTTTATTAGAAAAAGATGAGTTTGAGAAGATTAAAAAGGATTACATTGCAAAAACAAAGGCTATCAATAAAATGATGGATACGTTAACAACGTCTGTACTTAGAGATATCATAGATAAAATAGAAGAAAAGGAAGTGGTTTCAGATATTGATTCTGTTTTAATGTCGATGCTGATTAATTTTGATAAAAAGCTTGATTTAATTATTGATCTTTTAGACCAAAAAGGAGAGAGGAAAAAAAGACTAAAAGAAAAGACAAAAAAAATTAGTTTAAGCGGTGGAGGAATAAAATTTTTAACAGATAATGAGTTTAAAAGAGGTGATATTTTAGAACTAAGAATAGACCTTCCTTTGATTCCTCCTGTGGCTATCCCTGCGTTAGGAGAAGTAGCCAGGAGTGAAAAAACTGGGGATAAAGAGGGAGGTTTTAAGACGGCTATAAAATTTAAAGTGATACAAGAAGAAGATAGGGATAAGATTATTCATTATGTTTTTCAGAAACAAAGAGAGCTTTTAAGGGCCAAAAAGGAAGAACAGTCAGAAGAATAGTTTGCATTCTTTTCTTTATTCTTAATCATATTCAGAATCAGTTCTCAGTATTTCTCTGTTGCGTACAAAAAGATATTCATAAATTTTTTCTTTTTTTTCTTCTTCTATTTCTTTAAATTCCAACTCACATATATATCGAGGAGAATTTTTCATTTTCGATTCTGTTACTTGACCAATAACAGCAGGGGTTCTTATCGTGATATTTTCCGGAATGGTAAAATTGATTTCATCGATTCTCCTACCTGTTTTTAATATATCCTTCCCTAGGTCAGTAAGGAATAGAAGGCTTTTTGGACCTATTTTGTATACATTTTCATAAACCATTGAGGATTTACCACTATTTATCAAAAAGGCCAAAGGTATTGGTTTTCTAAATGATGGTTCGATATAAAATCCATCTTTCTCTCTGTAATATATCATTTGGGTGGGATAGCTAATTTTAATACCCTTTATTCCCTCTTTTTCCTTTTTAATAAAAGAGCATTTAAAGTTATAATGAGTTTTTTCTAAATTGAAGTATATATCTATTTCCTTTGATCTTTGAATAATATCGTTACCGTAAGAAGGGAACAAAGAATCTATCAATATCCATCCTTTTTTAGAAGAAGGGTTTATCCTTAGCATTGAACTTTTGAAATATTCTTTTTTCTGATCAATGGTTATCTTGATTGAAGTTTTTTGTTTAGAGAAATCTTTTAAGACAGGCCATATCTGTTTTTCTTGGGAGAGGAGATTTGACTTTGTGCTTCTTTTAGGAGATTTTTTTATAAAGCTTAAGATTCCCATGATAAGTACCTTTAATTTTTACTATATTCCGATCCTTCTTGAATTATCTTTTCAATTTGACCATTTTTATATAATCTAATGAAGGCATCGACGATATCCGGATCAAACTGTGAACCCCTATTTTTTTCTAATTCTGATATAGCTTCCTTTGGATCCATACCTTTTCTATAAGGTCTATCAGAAGTCATGGCATCAAAGGAATCTGACACAGCGATAATCCTTCCTCCTAACGGTATATCATTGCCTTTTAACTTGAAGGGATAACCGTTTCCATCATATCTTTCATGATGATAAAGGATATAAGATATGGCAGGGTCAAAGGAAGTCATAGATTTTAACATATTGCTGCCAATAACGGGATGGGTTTTAATAATCTCGTACTCTTCGTCAGTGAGACGGCCAGGTTTATTTAAGATATTGTCAGGTACGCCTATCTTTCCAATGTCATGAAGGATTCCTCCAATCTCTATCTCATGAATTTTTTCTTCTTCCCATCCCATTTCTTCAGCTGTCGATTTCGCAAATTTTGTTACCCTTTCTATATGACCCCTGGTATATTGATCCCTGGCCTCAATTGCATTGGCCAAAACAATGATAAAATTTTTATACGATTCGCTAAGGGTTTCATAGAGGTTTACTACTTCAATGGATGTTCCTAACTGTCCTGCAAGAGCGGTTAAAATTTGAAAATCTTCGTTTTTAAACTGAGGTTCTCCTATTCTGTTATAAAGAGTTAATACACCAATGATATCTTTCTTACCTAAAAACGGGACACTAAGAACATTTTTTACATCGAATGGTTGAATGTCTTTAAATTTATTGAACCTAATATCATTTTGATAATCTGCAATAAGCATGGGCTCTCCTCTCTTGGCCACCCAGCCGCTTACGCCTTCCCCAATTTTTATATCCATTTCTTCTAAAGAATTTTCTTCTAATCCCCTGCTTGCTTTGATGATAAGAGAATCACTCTCTTTATCTATAAATGAGATAAAGCTGTATTCACTACTTACAATCTTATTGATTAATTCTAACACCAGAGAAAGAAGGTTATCTATTCCTATTACCGTACTCATTTCTCGGCTTGCTTGAGTAAGTATATTGAGTTCATTTATCTTTTTATTCATGTTTTCATAGAGCACAGTATTTTCTAATATTGCTGCTGCAGATTGTGACAAGAGAAAAAGGAAATCGAGATCTTCTTTTTCCAACACCTCAACTTCTGTGTTGGCACATCCAATAATAGCTCCTATGGTTTTTTCTCTTACGATTAATGGGATAATGAGAAAAAAGTTTTTTAATTCTTTACATTCATCAGCGCTTGGAGTCATATTTGGTATCATTTTGGGATTTTTCTCTTCGATTATCCAGTCGATGATTCCCTCTTCAAACATGTTTTTTATAGAACTTTCTACTTCAGGGGATAAATGAGAATTAATTCTTAAATCAAATTCATTATCGATTTCGTTTAATATATATATTCCATAAGATTGGAGTTCGACAATATCTTTAATCGTTTTTATAAACGTATCAAAAACATCTTCAATATTTTTATTAAGGTTCATTGCTTGGTTTAATTCAAAAAAGGCTTTTATTCTCTCTGGAGAATTGATTATATTAGATAGAGATTCTTCTGAATGGAGAATATCTTGAGTGCTGGTCTGTGCAGAGTTTTTTTTCATTCGTTTTTTTCCTTCTTTTCTTGTAGAACGCTTAAAAGGCCTTGAGTCTGTTCCATCTCTGATTTTAAATCGTATATAAATTTATCGATATAGCTATCATTTAAATCTGGTTTTTTTGACTTTAATAAACCCCAAACCTTATCATCTATTTTGGGAACATATCCATCGCCTCCTGCCATTCCTACTTGACCCATTCTGCAGAGGATATTTGAAAAGTATACCAAAGATACGATATCTCTATCTTTGCTTGAATTAAAAGGGTCGTGATGATTATGTATAACCTCGATGAGGTGACTGGGAAGTTCCCATTTTTCCCCTAATGTTTTTCCAAGCTCAGCATGAGTCGTTCCCAAAATGTCTTTTTCGGCTTTAAATAGCGATACCTTTTTATCATGGGCCTCTTTGAGAACCTGTTCAAAATCTGTATTTAAATATTGGTCTAAGATGATCTTTCCAATATCATGAATGAGTCCAGCTACAAATGCTTCTCCTGAGATTCTGTATTGAAAAACCCTTGCAAGCATCTTTGAGGCTACCCCACAGCCTATCGAGTGAACCCAGAATTTTTCTCTGTTAAATATAGAGTTGTTTTTTGAACGGGAGAATGCCTTTACAATAGATGCCCCAACAACAAGGGTTTGAATTTCGTATGCGCCTAAAATTACAACAGCATGATTGATTGTGGTTATCTTTCTTGGAAATCCATAAAATGGGGAGTTGACAATCTTCAGTACCTTCATGGTTAATGACTGATCCTGTGATACTAACTTGCTTATCTGTGTTGAAGAGCTATTTTTATCATTTGTACATTGAATAATCTGGTTGGCAACGGTTGGTAAGGTTGGAAGGGAATCAACGTTTTCCAGTATCTTATTTATTTTATCCCTGTTCGTCTTTTCTCCTCCATTTCCACCACTTTCAGGCTTTTTCAAAATAATGTTGTTGTTACAATTCTTGCATTTCATCACGACAGGTTGATCAGGAAGCTTATTTTCATCTATATCATAAATATTTGAACACTCTTGACATTTAACCTTCATGCATACCTCACTTTTTAGATTTACGAATTTATTTTGAAGAAAAATGTTATTATTATATCGGCATGATTAAAGAAGAAGATAAGGATTAATTTTGGTGAAAACTAAATTTTTAAAACGTTAATTTAGAGGATGTTACGTTAAAAAATCCTCTTCATGTATCGATTCATTAATATAGAGGAGGGGGGTTTTTCTCAGATCTAAGATCTTTTCATCTCTGATTTTTTTTCCTTTGGAATCATATAAAATCTTTACAACGGGTTTGAGGGGCTGAACCTTGCTTGTTTCTATGACCATTCCGATTTCATTTGAATTCAATTTTACATAGCTATGTAATGGAAATACAGAGAGTTCTATGAGGAGTACCTTTATGATTTGAGAGGCGAAATGGGCCTTATAATTTTCTATGATTTCACGAACAGCGTTATAAGGAAGTATCCTCTTCCGATAGGGCCTATTATGTGTTAAAGCTTCATAAACATCTGAAATACCAACTATTTTGGCATACTCGTGAATTTGTTCTCCTTTAAGTCCTCTGGGATATCCTTGGCCTCCTTCTCTTTCATGTTCCTGATATACAATTTCAGCAAGCCATTGATATTTTTTTCCTAATTCATTCATAATAATATCATGACCATATTTTGAATGCCTCTGGATCATCCTTTCATCTTCAGGGGTTAATTTCTCCAGTTTTGAGAGAGTTTTTTCAGGTACTTTTATGATTCCTATATCGTGAAAAAAGGCAGACATCCCGAGTTCTTGAAGTTCATGATTTTCATAGTTAAGACCTAAGCCAAGCTTGATTGCGTATATACAGACATTGGTTGAATGGGATATATAATTTTCTGGGACACCTTTCTTATATACTGTTTTTAGAAAGAGGGCATCACTGACTCTTATGCTCTCTATCATCTGAGAGATTATGCGAAAACCATTATCGATGATGGTAGAAAGAGCTTTTTCCGCTTTTTCGAAGATCTCTTCAACAAATTCATAGGCATCTTTATATATTTTATCTACATTTTCTTCTTCTCTTTTTTTCTTTTCTGGAGATACAACTTCATCTTTCTTTCTGAGTTCTTTGCTGAGCTCTTGGAGTTCTCTAAAACTAATTTTTTCCTGTTCTTTTTTAGATTTTTTATCTTCTGGCTCTTCTTCGAGAGGGGATTCATCCCCTTTGATTATGTCGCTTAATCTTACCATTTACCTCATCTTCCATCTTCTATAGCTTTAATAATAGTCTTTGAGTCAATAACATTTAATTTTAGACTATATCCAACAAGCAAACTTAGGTCACAGAGATTATTTATCCTTCTTGGTACTCCCTTTGTCTCTTCGTATATCTTTTCGATAGCCTCTTTAGTAAAAATGCCTTTATCCATTCCTGCAGTTTTTAATCGATGAAATATATATTTTGCAGTTTGTTCAATATCAAGATACCGAAGGTGATATTTTATGGCTATTCGTTGTTCTAATTGTGGAATATCTTCAATCTGCTTTTTAAGCTCTGGTTGTCCAATAAGTATAAGGGTGAACAAGAACCTTTCGTTTAATTGAAAATTTAAGAGGAGTCTCAGCTCTTCGAAGATCTCTTTATCTTTTATTACCTGGGCCTCATCGATTATAATAATAGTATCTTTAGAGTTTTTCATATTCTTTAGCATTTCTTCATTAAGGGCATGGAGGAAATCAGCTTTGGACTGAGAATCATCTTCTACACCTAATTGGTATAAGATTTCTTTTAAAAAGTCAGCAGGAGATAAACTTGGGTTAGCTATTAAAGCTATCTCAAATTTTTCATTAGAAATTTCTCGAATAAATACGCGGCTTAATATTGTTTTACCACTACCAATCTCTCCGGTAAGCATAGCTGCTCCCTTGCGAGCTTGTGCAGTATAGATTAATCGTGTTAAGGCTTCTTCATGATGGGGAGAGTAATACATAAATCTCGGGTCAGGCACATTTTCAAACGGGAGTTCTTTTAAACCCCAATGCTTTTCATACAATATTTTCCCCTTTAATTATTTGAAAATATGTAACTTAATCATAATTGATTCAATATCAAGTGTCAAGAGATACTTGCTAATCTTTATTTCTTTCAAAGATTATTCTTAGTCCTTCCAAAGTTAACAATGGATCAACAGTTTTAATCATTTTAGACTCAGGAGATATAATATCAGCCAATCCACCTGTAGATATGACTGAAGGGTTTCCATCAATTTCTCTTTTCATTCTCGCTACGATTGCATCAACCAATCCGGCGTATCCATAGATTATTCCTGATTGCATGCTCCATATGGTATTTTTCCCTATAACCTTTTTAGGCTTAACAAACTCAATCCTCGGTAATTTTGCGGCATGTTCAAATAGAGCTTCTGAAGATATAATAATGCCAGGGGATATCACCCCACCTAAATACTCACCTTTTTTTGATACAGCATCAAAGGTTGTAGCTGTGCCGAAGTCGATTACAATTACAGGACCACCATATTTTTCAAAGGCTGCTACACTATTGACGATCCTATCAGCTCCCACATCTCTTGGGTTATCATACAAAATAGGCATCCCTGTTTTTATCCCTGGTTCTATAACCATTGGGGTTATTCCGAGATATTTTCCATACATTTCAACTATAGTTGGCAGAAGGGGAGGGACAACACAGGACAGGGCAATATTTTTAATACTCTTTTCTTTAATATTATTCAAGTGGAAGAGTTCTTTTATAAGGATGCCATACTCATCTTTTGTTTTGTTCTTTATTGTACCTATGCGCCAATGTTGAATTAAATCTTTTCCGTCAAAAATACCCAAAGCTATATTAGAATTTCCAATGTCCATCACTAATAACATTTATAATATCTCCAAAAGTTTTGAGAGAATGTATCAAAAAATGGCTCATTTATCAATAAATGTAATATCTCCACTACTAATCTTTTCTATCTTGTTGTTTACTTTTAAAAGTAATAAGCCATTTTCGTTAATACCGATAACCGTACCCTCGATCGATCTTTTCAACTCGTTTACCCTGACCAATCTTCCCGTTATATTTGCATATTTATGATATTCTCTTAGTATCTTATCTTTGCCTTTGTTTATATATTCTAAATACCATTTTTCAAAAAAATAAAGGATTTTTTTTATTAATCTGTTTCTGTCGATATCCTTCCCAATTACCTTCTTAAGAGATGTAGATTTTTCTTGAATCTCTTTTGGAAATAATGAAGTATCAGTATTTACATTAACCCCTATTCCATCTACAAGATAATCTATCTTATCTTTTTTTGATTTCATTTCAATCAAGATCCCACCAATTTTTTTATCATTAACTAAAATATCATTCGGCCATTTTAGTGTTGGAGAGAGTGATGTTACCTTTTTGATAGATTCTATAACAGCTATTCCAGTTAAAAAAACAATCAAAAATGACTCTTTAGGGGGGATTTTGGGTCTTAAAATAATAGAAAGATATATTCCAACCTCTAAAGGAGATAACCAAGAACGTCCGAGTCTCCCTCTACCTTTTGATTGTGTTTCGGATATGATGACAGTGCCCTCGTCTTCCCCTTTTTCAGCAAGCTCAATGGCTCTCCTGTTTGTTGAATCTACCTCTTTATACACTACAATCTTCTTGCCAATTACCTCTGTAGATAGACCACGTTGTATATCTTTTTTAATTAAACATTGATACATCATTTATGTCATAAAAAGAATAAGTTTTTTTTGATTAAAAATTGAAAAGATTATTTCCTTTGTAAGTATTCATTAATATAGATCCAAGAGTTAATCTATGCTTGACCGATTATTTTTATAGTGATCATTATTATAACATTTTTTTGTGCAAAAAAATCGATAGGTTTTTTATAAAGGGGTTAAAGACCGTTTTTAAATATAGTTTATATGGAAGACGTTAATCTTTCAATTTCAAGATATTTTCTATGTGTTTTTTCAATTTGGTCTGTTTTTCTGTAAGAGAGGAGTATTTTAATCTATCCTTGGCAATGACTTCCTTTGGGGCCTTGGATAGATAATCTTGGTTAGAAAATTTTTTGTTATACACAAGTAGTTCCTCTTCAACCTTTTTTAATTCTTTTCTCAATCTTTTTCTTTCTTCATCATAATTGATCAGACCCTCTAACGGCATAAATATCTCAATTCCATTAACAATGGCTGAGGCTGAACCCTTAGGTTTACTAAAATTGGTAGTTAATTTTAACTCGTTGATTTTCCCTAGACCCAGAATATAATCCTTTTTTTCCTTAAAAAACGAGAGATTGTTTCCTTTTTCGAAATTTAGAATAACATCAACTTTCTTGTTGGGAGAGACATCCATTTCTCCTCTGATATTTCTGATGGCATTTATAACGTTTATTAAGAGCTTCATTTTTTCTTCCGCATCTCTATCCATCATCTTTTTATCGACCTTTGGATATTGAGAAATCATTATACTCTTTCCATTCTGAGGTAAGTGTTGCCATAGTTCTTCTGTTATGAATGGCATAAATGGGTGTAATAATCTAAGAACAGTATCAAGGGTTTCTACAAGAACAGATTGTGCAGTAAACTTTTCTTGTCCTTTAGAATTTAATCTTGGTTTGCTTAATTCAATATACCAATCACAGAACTCATGCCAGATAAACTGGTATAATGAATTTGCTGCTTCATTAAATTTGTATTCTTCTAGGGCCTTTTTAACACTTTCAATAATAGACTGGAGTCTGCTTAATATCCACTTGTCAACCAATTCATATCGTAATTTATCTCTATCTATAGGACCTTTTGGATAATCTTTTATATTCATGAGTGTAAATCGAGCTGAATTCCAGATTTTATTTATAAAATGTCGGTATCCTTCTATTGTTTCTTCAGAAAGGCTTATGTCTCTTCCTTGAGAAGATAGAGCTGCTAGAGTAAATCTAAATGCATCTGTTCCATATTTTTTCATCATTATGAGAGGGTCAATGACATTTCCTCTTGTCTTACTCATCTTTTCTCCATAAGCATCCCTTATCAGAGCATGTATGTAAACATCCCTAAAGGGAATATCTTTCATAAACTTTAAACCCATCATGATCATTCTTGCGACCCAAAAAAAGAGGATATCAAATGATGTCACTAATACTGAGGTAGGATAAAAGACTTTTAATTCCTTGGTCTTTTTTGGCCATCCCATTGTTGAAAAAGGCCAGAGCGCTGAGCTAAACCAAGTATCCAAAACATCGGTATCCTGCTCAATATTTAAGCCTTCACATTTACTACATTTTTTGGGGTCTTCTCTGCTGACTATTATTTCTTCGCAGTCTTTACAGTACCAAGCAGGGATCCTATGACCCCACCAGATTTGCCTTGAGATACACCAATCTTTAATATTATACATCCATTCGAAATATGTATTTTCCCAACCTTTTGGAATAATTTTAATCTTACCTTTTTTGACAGCATCAATAGCAGGTTTTGCCAAAGGTTCCATTTTTACAAACCACTGCTTAGAAGGCAAAGGTTCGACAGTAGACTTACATCTGTAGCAATGACCAATTGAATGATTGTAATCTTCTATTTTTATTAAAAAACCCTCTGATTTTAAA
>DATKYB010000035.1 GCA_035528715.1 Nitrospinota bacterium
ATTGCCCTCACATCATCCGTTTCACTTAATTCCCTCACGGCTGCTGTGATTTCACCTGCAAACTCCAGGCTAAGTGCATTAAGGCTTTCTGTCCTGGCAAGGGCCAACGTGCCGATAGTATCTTCGACCTTCAGTTCAAGAAACCTATAACCCATAGTATTCCTCCTTTTTAAAGCCCACTTTCAGCAGAAAGAGTTTAATACCTTTTAAAGAATTTTTTTCACTACATACTTCACACGCCTATTATTTTTGGATATCTCTTTTAAAAGATAATTACAAGTATTTATCCGAGCATGATGTGAAGGAAATATTGTGAAGGAAATATTTGACAAATTCTCCTATATCCTTCTAAAGTAAGGTTGATTAAGCAGAACACATGGAGGGTCATCCCTCTTATTGTTTTTCACTTAGCCTGCACCTTAAATTCAGGCTGACGACTCCGTCTGAGTTTTGTGATCTTATAATAAAGAATTGATGTTCAGTGCTTTTTCGAACATTGACCTACCCATGCTGTACATGCTATTTATAGACTGCGTCAAGAAACCTACTTCAGTAAGAGAGCGGCCATGCATTTAATTAAATATATAGTACTGATGGAATAACGGATATGAGAAACAACAGAATATATAGAAAAAAATATGGGAGTTAAGAGATTGTTAAGAAAAAGGATCTAAAAGCATTCTGAAGGGTAAAATAAAATGGGAAAGGGGGAGGAAGAAATGGTTAAAAAGACGATCATATGCCCCAAATGTGGACAAGAAAATCTATTTCCATCGAAAGAATGTGCGAGATGTGGAAGTTCCTTCATATTATTTCCTGAACTTCGAGGGCTATTTGAGAATGGGAAACAAAAAAATGGCAAAGTGAAGGAACCAATTTCAAAAACTGATGATCAACAAGGAGAACCATTAATATGCCCCAAATGTGGACAAGAGAATGATTCATTGTCTGTGGAGTGCTCTAAGTGCGGGATTGTTTTCTTAAAATATTATGATATTCAGGCAAGAGAGGAAACTGATGAGGAAAAAAAAGCAGAACTTCTAGCAAAGAAAAAGGAGGAGGAGGAAAGAGCTGAAGCCCTGAGAAGGCAAAAGGAAGAGGAGGAAAGGGCTGAGGTCCTGAGAAGACAAAAAGAGGAGGAGGAAAGAGCTGAGGCCCTGAGAAGACAGAAGGAAGAGGAAGAAAACGCTGAGGCCCTGAGAAGACAAAAAGAGGAGGAGGAAAGAGCTGAGGTCCTGAGAAGACAAAAGGAAGAGGAAGAAAAAAAAGAGCTTCAAAAAAAGATAGAAGATATCACAAATTTGTTAAAACCAAAGTCGAAAATCAAGGATTTACTCAAAAAGTACGAAGGGCAGACTATCGGCATAAATCATGATAGTCCTACTGAGATTAAAGGCGCCGATCTTATTAAAGTCGGTGACGACCTTTTCAGCATCCTGCTAATGGACGAAAAATTAATAAAGAGCTATCCTCTGAGAACTATTACGTCAGTTATTGAGGGCGTAAATGGCGTGAGTGATGGGAATATGGAGGAAAAGTCAAAATTTTCTATCGTAATTCAGGTACATCACCCTGTCTTTTAAAAAAAAGAAATGATGTCATGGCAAAAGCTTTGTGCCCTCCAATCTTATAATAGTATAAGTCATATGCTCTTGGTCTCACTTTCATTTTCTCCTCCTGGTGATTGGTATCAATCTTGTTGCGGATTGGTGTAGAAAAGAACTCGATTTAAAGATTGAATGGTGAAAGAAGTAGTTACAAGCAACAACAGTCTCGCATCACTACCAGTTTATGAGATTCGTTGTGTGATGTGAAGTTGATGTGTGAAACTCGATTCTTCGGGGTAACATGAAGTGTAGCTATTTCAGCTCATACAGGTGATAAGCCAGTTTTGTCGTGAGAAAAGTACACGTACATGCATTATAAATCATGTTTCTGAATGTCCCTGAAAGATGCTCGTACTCTTTTTGGAGGCTTTCTGTATCTAGTCTGTGCACCTTTAAATCCTTTGATGCTAAAACCAAGGCAGACCGAGGTTCATGGCCCATATCCGTGAACGGCATATAGCCAAAGACCTCATCTTTTTCAAGTGTCAATAACGGCAGGTAACCTTTCTGGGTCTGCCCAATCACGTATGTCTCACCTTCTAATATGGCGAACGCCTCTTGTTTCGAAGAACCCTTCTCTATAACTATCTTCTTATTTTTGGTAAATCCCTTGGTCTTGTCATCTTTCATAAACAACTCTCCAGCCCTATCCGTAATCTTTCTTAGTCTACCATCCAGGCTGAGAAGAATTCTTCTGAAATCGGGTGATAGAGACATAAAGTCTCGATAAAGAAACTCGGTATCCAGCAAGCCCAATCGAACGTCGTCTAAAGCAGTTATGTTAACACTACGGGTATATTCCATAAATGGCAAAATGGTGAAACCTCCAATAAAGCATCCTTCTCCAAGATTCGCTATGTTCATGGGACCATTGGATGTTTCCCTGCTTACATTTACCGATCCTTTCAATATGATCCAAATCCATTTACCATGACCCCCGGCTCTGGCAATTCTCTCTCCAGCATGGTATTCTTCTTCATCAAGGACATGTGAGTAATCTATCAGTGGTCCTTTAATGACTTGGGGAGTCCCTTTTTTCTCAGATCTGGTTTCACTGCTTTCTACGGAAGCCACCTCATCAAAAGGGAGCGGACCCACTTTCTTGATTAACCCGTCATCAAGCATTCTCATTGCATCGAGCAATATCTCCATTCTATTCTTTTTAATTACACGTCCAATTTGAATCTCTTCTTCATAAAATTCGAATTTCCCTTCAATCCACCCAAACAGGGCGTAAATTGCATCTAAACCGCTCAAAGGACCGCTC
>DATKYB010000036.1 GCA_035528715.1 Nitrospinota bacterium
ATATGGTAAGGTTTTTTGAGAAATTGCCAGATAATACAGAGGACGATTTGAATCTCTATGACTCCTTTTTTATGATTACTGATACAATCATTATCTTTGATAATATTAGTCAAAAGATGAAGATTGTTTCTAATGTTTTTCTGGATGGTAAAGATCAAAGAGAGGCTTATGAATCAGCCAAAAGTAAGATAAATAGTATCATATCAAAGTTGAATCAGCCGTTAAAGAAGAGAAAAAGAAAGAAAACCACAAAGAAAAATATTAACTTCTCTTCAAATTTTACAATCGAAGAGTTTAAAAAAGCAGTTATGAAATCCAAGGAATATATTGAATCAGGAGATATCATCCAAACTGTTTTAGCGCAGAGATTAGAGACAGAAATAGAAATAGATCCTTTTGATATTTACAGAGCATTAAGAACAATAAATCCTTCACCTTATATGTATTATTTGAAATTCGGCGATTTAAAAATCGTTGGTTCTTCACCTGAGGTTATGGTAAGAAAAGAAGATCGAAAGGTTGAACTAAGACCTATAGCAGGAACAAGGCCAAGAGGGAAAACCGAGGAGGAGGATAAGAGATTAATGGAAGAACTTTTGGGTGATCCAAAGGAAAGAGCAGAGCACGTTATGCTAGTTGATCTGGGCAGAAATGATTTGGGAAGGGTTTCAAGAATTGGTACAGTTAATGTAAACGAATTTATGGTTATAGAAAAGTATTCTCATGTGATGCATATTGTTTCAAATGTTAGGGGTGAATTGGAAGAGGGAAAGGATAGCTTTGAAGTGATAAGGGCATGTTTCCCCGCAGGAACAGTTTCTGGTGCACCAAAAATAAGGGCTATGGAAATCATCGAAGAACTTGAACCTACTAAAAGAGGTCCCTATGCAGGGGCAATTGGGTATTTTGGATTCTCAGGTAATATGGAAACCTGTATTACTATAAGAACAGCTTTTGTTATCGGGAAAACCCTCTATTTAGGGGTAGGGGCTGGTATTGTTGCTGATTCCAAACCTGAGAACGAGTATAAAGAGACGATGAATAAAGCCAAAGCTATGATAAAGGCTGTTGAAATGGCAAGCCAAGGATTAAGATAATTTTATAAATAGGCGATTAAAGATGATACTCATGATAGATAATTATGATTCTTTTACCTATAATCTCGTTCAGTATTTAGGAGAATTAGGAGAAAGAGTTGTTGTGTATAGAAATGATAAGATTACCTTGAGAGAAATAGAGAAATTGAAGCCTAAAAGGATAGTGATTTCCCCTGGTCCTTGCACCCCTAAAGAGGCTGGGATATCTGTGGATGTTGTGAGGCATTTAAAGGGTAAGGCACCGATTCTAGGGGTATGCCTTGGTCATCAGTGTATTGGTTATGCCTTTGGAGGAAAAATAATTCGGGCAAAGAGATTAATGCATGGCAAAACCTCTATGATTCACCATGATAAAAAATCTATTTATAAAGGGTTAAATAATCCCTTTGTGGCAACTCGATATCATTCTCTCATTATAGAAAAGAAGTCTCTTCCCTCTGAATTGGAAATCAGTTCTTATTCTGAAGACAATGAAATAATGGGAATAAGACATAAGAAGTTTAAAATAGAAGGAATTCAGTTCCACCCTGAATCTATTCTCACGGAAGAGGGAAAAAGGCTTTTAGAGAATTTTTTGCAAATAGATTAAAGGAGATGCTCAATGATATTAGATGCAATATCAAAGGCTGTGGATATGAAGGATTTAACGAGAGAAGAGGCATCCTTGGTAATGGAAGAAATTATGTCAGGAAAAGCTACCGATTCTCAGATAGCATCCTTTCTTACTGCTCTCAGGATTAAGAATGTAACAGTAGAAGAATTAATCGGTTTTGTTAAGGTTATGAGAGAAAAAGCAGAGAGCATTCCTACAAAAGAGAAGGTTACAGAAGGTATGTCTGACACGAGCAGGGAGATGCTTGTGGATACGTGTGGAACAGGAGGAGATGCAAGAGGAACATTCAATGTTTCTACAGCCACGACTTTTGTTGTTGTAGGGTCAGGAATAAGAGTGGCAAAACATGGCAACAGGTCTGTTTCTAGTTTTTGCGGAAGCGCTGATGTTATTGAATCTTTAGGAATAAATCTAGAACTCAATCCTGAACAAGTGGGGAGGTGCATTGATGAGGTTGGGATAGGATTTTTGTTTGCTCCTCTGCTGCATAAGGCAATGAAGCATGTCATGACTGCAAGAAAGGATATTAAAATAAGAACAGTCTTTAATATCCTTGGTCCCCTTACTAATCCCGCAAAGGCAAATGCCCAGCTTCTTGGTGTCTTTAATGGAGATCTAACAGAAAAAATGGCTTATGTATTAAAAGAGTTTGATTGTAAAGGGGCGCTCATTGTCCATGGAATGGACGGATTAGATGAGATAACAAATACAAGTGATACAAAGATTACACAATTAAAGGATAAGAAAATAAAAACATTCTATGTAAAACCAGAAGATTTTGGAATAGAAAGGGCATCAATGCAGGATATACAGGGAGGGGATGTAAAGGAAAATACTAAAATTATTCTTAATATCCTTAAAGGTAAAAAAGGACCAAAAAGAGATATTGTTCTTTTAAATGCTGGAGCAGGGATAATGGTTGCAGGAAAAGCAGAGTCAATAAGAGAAGGAATTAATATATCAGAGGAGGTTGTTGATTCTGGTAAGGCAATGGAGAAGCTCAAAAAATTGATAGAATTATCTAATAAATTGAAATAATTATATTAATTTTAGTGATTTTAAGTTTAATAATGTTAAAAAAGATAGTTGATTATAAAAGAAAAGAGATCAAAGAATCTAAAGCTTCTATCTCGTTTTCAGAAATAAAGAAAAGACTCAAAGATGTTAACGCAGCAACCAGAGATTTTAAAAAAGCTCTTTTAGACAATGGAAAAAGAACAAGAATTATTGCTGAAATAAAAAAGGCATCTCCATCAAGAGGCATTATAAGTAAAGATTTTAAACCTATTGATATAGCCAAAATATATGAAAATAATGGTGCTAAAGCAATATCTGTCTTAACAGAAAAAAAATTTTTTGAAGGAGATTTAAAATTTATTTCCCAAATAAAAAAAGAAGTTAGTCTTCCTATTTTAAGAAAAGACTTTATTATTGATCCTTATCAGATTTATGAGACAAGGCTTTTTGGTGGAGATGCAATACTATTAATTGTCTCTATCCTGGATCAAAAACAGCTTAAGGATTTTATTTCTTTGAGCAAAGAGTTGAGTATGGAGTGTCTTGTAGAGGTTCATAATGATTTAGAAATGGAGGGGGCATTAAAGAGTGACTGTTCAATTATTGGTATAAATAACAGAGACTTAAAGACATTTAAGACCGATATAAATACAACTTTAAGACTCATAAAGAAGATTCCAATTGATAGAATAGTAGTGAGTGAAAGCGGAATTGAAAGAAGAGAAGATATTGCATTACTCAAAGATGCTGGTGTCCATGCCTTTCTTATTGGTGAAGCATTGATAAAAGAAAATAATATTGCTCATAAATTGAGATATTTAATAGATAATTCTTAAAGTAGTTTATTATGGAATTTATTTATGGTTAAAATCAAGATATGTGGAATAACCAATCTAGAAGATGCTTTATTTGCTGCTGAATGTGGGGCTGATGCATTAGGTTTTGTGCAGTATAAAAAAAGCCCCAGATATATAGAAAAAAAAAGAGCAAAGGAAATTATTGAAAAGTTGCCTCCTTTTATTAAAACAGTCGGGGTTTTTGTAAATTCAGATTTAAATGTCATATTAGAGACGGCCAGTAATTGCAGTTTTGATCTTGTGCAACTCCATGGTGATGAGGATCTAAAATTCTGTAAAGAAATCAAAAAAAAGATTAGATTAATTAAAGCTTTTAGAATAAAGAATAGAGATTCAATAAAAGATATTTCGAAGTTTTCTTCTCTAGTTAATACATTTTTAATAGATACTCATTTAGAAGGGAAATATGGGGGAACAGGTATTTGTTTTGATTGGAGTATAGTCCGTGAGGCAAAAAAATATGGTAATATAATATTGGCTGGAGGATTAAATAGAGAAAATATTTCTCTTGTTTTAAGGAATATAAAGCCTTATGGGGTTGATGTAAGTAGCGGCGTAGAGATAAGTCCCGGTGTAAAGGATAAAAAAAAGGTAGAAGCTTTTATAAAAACTATTAAAGAAATGGAGAGATAATGATATCTGGCAAAAAATGGTCTTTTGGGACCTTTGGAGGTCGATATGTAATTGAAACTTTGATGCCTGCTCTGTTTGAACTTGAGAAAGTTTATAAAAAAATAAAGAGAGATAAAAAATTCCAAGAAGAATTCCAATATTATTTAAAAGAGTATGTAGGAAGACCAACGCCCCTATATTTTGCTAGGAAGTTAACAGAAAAATTGAAAGGACCTAGAATTTATCTAAAAAGAGAAGATCTGATTCATACGGGTGCACACAAGATTAATAATACAATCGGTCAAGCGCTTTTAGCTAAGAGAATCGGAAAGAAAAGAGTAATTGCTGAGACAGGTGCAGGACAGCATGGATTTGCGACAGCAACAGCAGCAGCACTCTTTGGGCTTAAATGTGATGTATTTATGGGAGAGGAAGACATTAAGAGGCAGGCTTTAAATGTTTTTAGAATGAAATTCTTAGGAGCTCAAGTTATTCCTGTTACCTCAGGGACAAAGACTCTTAAAGATGCAACCAATGAAGCTCTCAGGGATTGGATTTCTTCTGTAAGGGATACTCATTATATTATAGGCTCTGTTGTTGGGCCTCATCCCTATCCTGTGATGGTTAGAGATTTTCAGTCGATTATAGGCAGAGAGGCAAAAAAACAAATTTTAAAAGCAGAAGGAAGACTACCAGATTATTGTGTTGCGTGCGTCGGAGGCGGAAGTAATGCCATAGGACTTTTTCATCCTTTTAAGAATAATAAACAGGTCAAATTTATTGGGGTAGAAGCTGGAGGACTGGGAATCAAAACTGGTAGCCACGGAGCCTCCTTATCAGCAGGTAGCATTGGTGTTTTGCATGGCTGCATGAGCTATATTCTGCAAGATAAAGACGGACAGATTAACCCTGCGCATTCTATATCTGCAGGGCTTGACTATCCTGGTGTTGGACCTGAGCATAGTTATTACAAAGAGACAAAAAGGGCAGGATATGTTTCTGTTACAGATAAGGAGGCATTAAAAGGTTTTGAATTATTAACTAAAGAAGAAGGAATCATCCCCGCACTTGAACCTGCTCATGCTATAGCCTATCTAGAAAAGTTAGCCAAAAAACTCAATAAAGATAATATTGTAATACTCTGTCTTTCAGGAAGAGGAGATAAGGATATGGATATTGTTGTAAGGGAGATAGGGGTTGACCAATGAATCGAATAGACAAGGTATTCCTTGATCTCAAAAAAAGAAAAAAAACAGGCCTTATTACATTTATAACTGCTGGAGATCCTGATTTAAGAATGACAAAATCTCTTGTGTTGGAAATGGAGAAAAATGGAGCTGATATTATTGAATTGGGTGTTCCCTTCACTGACCCTCTGGCAGATGGTCCCACGATTCAAAAAGCTTCACTACGGGCATTGAAGAACAATACATCCTTAAAGGATGTCATTGGTTTAATAAGGGATATAAGAAAAGACTCTCAAATTCCTCTTGTTATTATGTCTAGCTATAACCCAATCCTAAGATATGGTGAGGAGAAGTTTATAAAGGATGCATGTGTATCAGGACTAGATGGAGCTATCATTCCTGATCTACCTCCAGAAGAGGGGGAAAATCTCATTAGAGAATCAGAATCAGTTGGATTAAATCTCATCTTTTTGATTGCACCTACAACCCCTCATAAAAGAGCTAAATTAATAGCTGAGAAAAGCAGAGGGTTTATATACTATATTTCTTTGTTAGGAATTACAGGTGAAAGAAAGGGTTTATCTAGAGAAATAAAAAAAGGAATTTCCAAGATAAGGAATCTTACAGATAAACCAGTTGCGGTTGGTTTTGGGATTTCAAGCCCTGAACAGATAGAGGCCTTGTCTTCGATTGCAGATGGAGTAATTATTGGGAGTGCAATCGTTAAGGTAATTGAGAAAAATCTTAAGAACCAAAGATTGATAAGCAGTGTAGGGAAATTTGTCAATCTTCTAAAAAAGAGTATTCATTAAATTATTGTTTCTAATTTAATACAAAGGGATTTTTGATGAAGATCAGGGTATTGGGAAATTATGGAGGGATATCTTTAGATACTCATCTATCAAGTTTTTTAATCAATGATTCTTTGCTCTTAGAAACAGGTGCTGCAGCTTCAGCGTTAAGCTTGGAGGAGCAAAAAAAGATCAAAGATATCCTCGTTACTCATTATCACTTGGATTCTATTTTTGGTATCTGTTTTATTGCTGATAATCTAGCCTGTGTAAATTCCTCTGTGAATGTTTATTGTATTAAAGAAGTTCTTGAAACAATAAAAAAACATATTTTAAATAATGAGATATGGCCTGATTTTACGAAAATTCCAAGCCCTGAAAACCCAACATTAAGACTGAAAGAAATTACTGAGGGGGAGGTTATTAATGTAAGTAGAATGGAAGTCATTCCTGTAAGGGTTGAACATACTGTTGCTGCCGTAGGGTATATATTAAGAGATAATAAAGGGGCAGTAGTATTTTCTGGAGAGTCGAGTCCAACAAACAGAATCTGGGATTATGCAAAAAGAGAAAAAAGGCTAAAAGCCATTATTATAGAGAGTGCCTTTCCTGATTCTCAGGAGGAATTAGCAAGAAGATCAGGTCATCTTATTCCAAAGGATTTACCGAGAGAGCTTGAAAAACTAGGTAATCCGAATATTCCGGTTTTGCTTCATAACTTCAAGCCTGAATATGTTGAGGAAATAAAGAAAGATGTTTTAAAATTAGAAATAAAAAATATTGACTTCATAGAAAAAGATAAAATCTACGAATTTTAGATATCAAAAACTATTTGCGGTTTTAAGATTTTAAATTTTTCTTGCCTTTTCTACTAAAGTTATTTATTATCAATTATTTGAAAATTATATACTTACAATGATATTGTGTGATACGTGGTGAAAA